>NZ_CADEPK010000198.1 GCF_902829255.1 Metabacillus niabensis
AGTATAACATGTTTCAATTTATTACTTCTATGAAAAACAAATATGTAAATAGATCTTCATATATTTGTTAGATTTTAGCCAAATATTTATGTTAAAATAAAATGAATGACCATTCATTATTTTTCCTTAGTTTGGTAATTTAAGACAAAATAGGGGGTGCATTGCTTGTTAAATAAAGTGATTGTTGTCACAGGTGGTTCAAATGGGATGGGGAAAGCAATGGCTAGCCACTTTGCAAATGCTGGAGCCAAAGTTGTAATTATCGGCCGCACGCTTGAAAAACTAGAAGCAACAAAGCTAGAAATTGAAACATATGAAGGGCAAGTATTGCCTGTACAGCTTGATGTAAGGGACCCACAAAAGATTGAGGAAATGATTGAACAGGTTGAGCGAAATTTTGGTCAAATTGATGTATTGGTCAATAATGCAGCAGGGAATTTTATTTGTCCAGCCGAGAAGCTTTCAATAAACGGCTGGAATTCTGTGATTAATATCGTTTTAAATGGAACCTTTTATTGTTCTTCAGCTATAGGTAAGTACTGGATTTCTCGGCAAATTAAAGGGACGATATTGAATATGGTCGCAACATATGCATGGGATGCTGGTGCAGGAGTCATTCATTCAGCTGCAGCAAAAGCTGGCGTTTTATCGCTAACTAGAACATTAGCAGTTGAATGGGGTAGTAGATATGGAATAAGAGTAAATGCGATTGCACCCGGACCGATAGAGAGAACAGGTGGGGCTGAGAAACTTTGGGAGTCAAAAGAAGCAGCAGATAGAACTCTGCGCAGTGTACCATTAGGAAGATTAGGCACCCCTGAGGAAATTGCTCATCTTGCTGCATTTTTAATATCTGATGAGGCATCTTATATTAACGGTGAATGCATAACAATTGATGGAGGACAGTCATTAAGGCAACACCCTTTTTAAGCAATGTACATTATTAGTTTATTTATTTTTCGCGAAATAGACAAAATAGAATTTAACTCTATATGGTTTTAACTAACAATTATCCGTTAAGGAAATGTTTGAACAGCCTTTACGTAAGAAATTAGTTGTTTCAAAACACAGCTTAGAAATACGAAATCGAATAGGATTTATGATATAATCATTCATACTTAGATACATATAGGGTGAGGGGATTGTCATGGATCCATTAGATATTATGTCGAATATGGAAAAGGTTATACCATATTATCAAGCCATCTTTAGTGCTGATGAACAAAGGGTCATTGGCTATGAAATATTAGGTAGAATCGAGCTTAATCAAAATGAAATGAAAAGTCTAGGTTCATTTTTTCAAGATGATAATATACCAGATGATTTTCGAGTAGAGGTAGATGATTGGATCGTTAATAAAGCGCTAGATGAATTTTTGCAGCTAAATGATTCAGAACTTTTAATCTTTATAAACCGTGATGCTAATCTTCTCATGCTTGATCACGGTGAAAGCTTTCTTGAAATTCTCCTTGAAAAGCAGAATCACGGCTTGAAGTTAAATCAAGTAGTAATCGAGATAAATGAACATAATTTCCGTGGAGATGTTGATCAGCTTTATCATTTATTAATGTATTACAAAACATATGGAATTAAAATCGCGATCGATAATATTGGGAAAGCAAGCAGCAATTTAGATCGAATTGGCCTGCTCTCACCAGATATCTTAAAAATTGATTTACAGCCGTTGCGTATGACTTCACCATTGCAATCTTACTATGATGTCCTTTATTCCATTTCATTATTAGCAAGAAAAATCGGTGCGACCTTGCTATATGAGGATATTGAAGTGAATTTTCAACTTCAATATGCATGGAAAAATGGTGGGAGATATTATCAAGGTTATTTTTTAGAGAAGCCGAAAAGACAATTTATTGATCGCGATGATTGCAAAGAAAGGTTGAGAAATGAATTTCAGCATTATATTTCATCAGAAAAAAAGAAGCTTGAAAAACTTCACCATTTTACTGAGAACTTTCATGAGCGAATCCACCAATTAATAGCGAAATTAGGAAAACAATATGAAAATTATGATGAATTATTAGCTGAATTAGCAGTCCATTTAGATGATTGTAGTTTTAGAATTTACATATGTGACGAGGACGGCTTTCAACAATCAGTGAATATATATAAGAAAGACGAATGGGAAGTTCAACCGGAATATTATTTGAAAAATTGGAGTTGGCGTCCTTATTTTTTAGCTAATATTATGAAAATGCGCTTTGATAAAAAAGGGTTTTTAAGTGATGTTTATAGTGATATTGAGAAGGGGGATTTAATTCGCACCTTTTCTTATCCATTGAATCAGGAGCATTACTTATTTATTGATTTGTCATATGAATTTTTATATGAGCAGGAAAGTTTATTGTAAGGGCTATTTATTAGAAGGAAATGAAATCCAAAGCATATTCCTAATCATTCTGAGGTATCTTACGTATTAAGGGGTGAAATGGAATGAGCAATTTTACAACGATTCTTTTTACACTAGCTCTAATTATTTCCATTGTTAGTTTAATCTACACGTTTAAAGTTGGACGGACGGTAAGTGAGAGAAGAGCGAAACAGGATGGTCAAATAAGCGAAAAAGTTCAAGCACATCCGTATATACGAAATCCGGTTTTTTTAGCTTTTTTAATAGCAGGTATTCTATCTCTAGCATATATCTTTTATCTTGCTTATACAATCAGTTGGTAACAGCGGAAGAGTTCCGCTGTTTTTTTATGAAGGTGCTGTGGAAATTATCGTTTATTTTTACCACTATGTTGGACTTTATTTATCAGTTCTATTAAAGATACAAAAATTTGGGCTCTTTTTTGAAAGATTGTTGTTTTAGCACTATTTATATAAAGGTTAATGAGAGGAGCTACTTGCGAGACTCCTGGGGGATAAGTGGGATAGGTGAGATCCCATAAGTGTTACATTAATTAGGCTCACTACCCACCCTGCGAAAAACAAGTTCTGTAGCAGATATTAATCAAAAGCGACAACTAAAGTAAAAATAGAAGTTTACGAAAAAAAACAAAAGTTATAAGAAATAAGTTAGCTAAAAAAGGTTGACATTGAAAGTGATAATCATTATCATTGTAAATAAGAACAATAACTCTTCAAGTTCTTGGTCTTATTTATGTTAGAGGATTTAACCCGAGTCTTCGATTAACCAGGAATTTGATTAGTCATGCAACTCTCGATTTTCCCCCAAACCCCTTTTAATAGAAAGAGAAAAAGCTTGGCTGGTCACCAAGCTTTTTCTATGTACTTTATTTTATTTTAACTCCAATAGCTCCTCAAGCTTTTGCAAATCAAAGCCGATGACAATTTGATCGTCAACTGTCACAGTTGGTGTTGAAGTTGAAGATAGTTCATTTACTAAAATATCGCGAGCTTTCGAATCTATGCTTACGTCTTTTTCGCTGTATTCTATTTGATAATGATTTAAAAATTGTTTGACAATTTGACATGGTGGACAGCTTGGTTGTGTATAAACGACTACTTGTTTTTTCATTACAGTTCTCCTTTTGTTTAATTCCAATAAAAACGAATTAAAAAAGTTTAATATTGCTAAAAATGATGCCAAGATAATGAATAAAAATCGACAATTTTTTTATTTTGTAGAGAATAATAAAAGTTTTATTTGGTAATCCCTTAATACATAGTGTAAAATTGTAAAGGCACAAAGTAAAGATACTTACTTATTGAAATATTATTTCGTGGATAAAATGTATGGTAGAGTATAACAATACGAATAGGAAACAGTTTTCCGTTAACTCTTCCGGAAGGGGGATATTTAGTGTCACAATTATTAGGAATTATTACAAGACTACAAAGTTTACAAGAAAATGCAGGTTCTGGTGAGCCTCTACAACGTTTTTTTGAGGTTGAAGGTGAAAAGCGTTGCAGTGTGAAGTATTTCGATAAAACTAATACGTTTGAATTAGAGGTTTATCAAAAAGGCGAAAAACCACAATCATACCAATTTGATAATATTGATATGATTGCGATGGAGATTTTTGATTTACTTCAATAAGTATTAAGTATAATGTTGTTCGATTTAAGATGGTTCAAAAAACTCGAGAGAAGGAGTCTATCATGAGAAAAGATCCTAAAGTTATTTGCCCATTCTGTCAACAACAACAATCACTGTCAAAGTCGTTAACAGCTCAATCAAATCAAAATGTCATCTTTACGTGCTCTCATTGTCATGAGTCAATTAAAAACATTGAGACAAGTAAAGGATAGTCATTCCAATTATGGGATGACTATTTTTTATTTAAAATAAAATCGAACGTGTTCACCTCCTGTTTTCTTCAGATTCAACTCATATTTCAACTTATTGACGTCATATAATGTAATGAAAGGCAATTTTGACAAAAGCGGTTAATGATAAGGAGTAATGATATGAACGAATCTTTCACCTTTTATAATGTCTCAGAAAAGCGAATGTCATTTGCAACAGTAATCGAGCGTATAAAAGGCTTTTTGTTAAAAGATCCACGTTCAGAATATGTCCTATCGATTGGTTCTGATTCCCATGTTCATCATCAGGAGACAAAGTTTATAACAGCGATCCATATCCATCGTGTTGGTAAGGGAGCTTGGGGTTGCTTAAAGTTACATAGTGAAAAGAGGCCAATAGTAAGCTTACGAGAGAAAATTTCAATGGAAACGGCTCTTAGTCAAGAAATAGCAGCTTATTTCATATCTGATCATTTAAATGAATTAACAGATTTGTTAATTCCCTTTGTTCATGAAGGGGCTAATTTATTGTTTGAAATCCATCTTGATATCGGAAGAAAGGGTATGACGAAGGAGTTAATACAAGAGATGACTGGCAGAATAGAGGCGATGGGAATCGAAGCAAAGATAAAACCTGAATCATATACGGCTTTTAGTTATGCGAATCGATTTACAAAATAAAGGTTATGAAAAATTTTTCTAATTTATGGAGGAAACATGGAAACGAAGTTAAAAAAATTAACCTTAGACGATAAACAATTATTAGCGGAAGCGTTAATTAGCCAACAATATGCACTTGAAATCATAATCAGTGAGTTGAATGATATAGAATCAGGGATAAAAAGGATGGAGCAATCGAAGTATTTACAGCTACTTACTCTTTATGAAAAATTAAGGATTCGATAATAGAATACTGAACGGTGAAAAAGTTCATGACGTATTTAAAGATCAAATTATTACAAAGATACCAATTAGGTATCATTTTTTTTTCGATTTCAAGTAAAGGAGTATTTGTAAGTGTTTTCACGTAAAAGAATGAATACAATATGTTATGATAGAAAAGGGTGTTTTTATTCAATGATGATTGATTCGTTTCACTTTCACACACTTTCTCGGTTAACGAATTAGAAAATGGTGAAGAGCTAATGAAATGAAGAGAGGAAGAAACAGCAATGATGAATATTAAAACAGAAGAGTTAATGAATGCGACAATACAAGATTTAATGATACCAGGAGATAAAGTTGCCCATGTTCAAGTTGGCAACAACCTACAACATGCGTTACTTGTATTAACGAAAACAGGCTATACGGCAATTCCGGTATTAGATCCAACATTTAAATTGCATGGTTTAATAGGAATGAATTTAATTATGGATAGCATATTTGGATTAGAGAGAATCGAGTTTGAAAAGCTAGAGAAAATGAAAGTAGAAGAAGTAATGAATACGAATATTCCAAGATTATTTTTGGATGATACATTGGAAGTTGGCTTAGACCTTGTAG
Source organism: Metabacillus niabensis (assembly GCF_902829255.1). Classification (GTDB taxonomy): domain Bacteria; phylum Bacillota; class Bacilli; order Bacillales; family Bacillaceae; genus Metabacillus; species Metabacillus niabensis. The sequence goes on from NZ_CADEPK010000198.1 coordinate 5,734, forward strand.
TGAATCATCCATTTGTATGTGTTCAAAACGAAGATCATGTGTTTGAAGGTATTTTTACAAGACGGGCAATTTTAAAGCGCCTAAAGAAACGGGTGCACCAACCTGATATTGGATAAAGAACGATGAAAGTCGTTCTTTTCCCCATTTTCAATTACATATTTTAAACTGAAAAGGAATTGATTTTTCTTGGGACAAGTATTATTTCAGTCTAAACAAAAAACAACTAAAAGACCTTTTGTTCTCGTAACAGTGATGTTAGCCATGTTCATGGCTGCGATTGAAGCGACAATTGTAGCTACAGCAATGCCGGCAATTGTTGCTGAATTAGGCGATTTCTCGTTATATAGCTGGGTTTTTTCTTCATATTTATTAATGAATGCAGTAACGGTATTAATCTATGGAAAATTATCTGATTTATTCGGCAGAAAACCAATATTAACAATAGGAATTATACTCTTTTTAATTGGGTCCATTTTATGTGGATTAGCAACGTCGATGGAATGGTTAATTTTTGCTAGATTTGTACAAGGTTTTGGTGCTGGTGCAGTAATGCCTATCGCAACTACGATAGTTGGTGACATATACACAAAGGAGGAAAGAGCAAGTATTCAAGGGTATTTGTCTAGTGTATGGGGGATTTCTGCGATAATGGGCCCTGCCATTGGTGGACTTTTAGTCGAGTTTGTCAGCTGGCGTTTTGTTTTCTGGATTAATGTTCCACTAGGTATATTGGCAATTATAGGTTTATATCTTTTTTTACATGAAAATATTGAGAAGAAAAAGCCACAGATTGATTACATTGGAGCAATCCTTCTTACTATTGCTGTTACAGCCTTTATGTTTGTTTTAGTCGAAGGGGGAGTTCGCTGGACATGGCTCTCATTTCCAATTCTCTTCCTCATTGGAATCTCAATTATATCGATAATAGCTTTTGTTATCTATGAAAGAAAAATTGATGAACCGATGATGCCGTTTGAACTTTGGAGTGAACGCTCAATCCTAATTGCCAATCTCACCTCTTTAACAACAGGTGTCATATTAATTGGACTCTCTTCATTTTTACCAACCTTTGTCCAAGGTGTTATGGAACAAAAAGCAATTATTGCTGGTTTAACTTTAACAACAATGTCAATTGGTTGGCCGATTGCCTCGATGATTTCTGGCAAAGCAATTTTAACAATTGGATTTAGGACAACATCACTAATAGGTGGCTTATCGTTAGTTGTTGGTACTACTATATTTATCTTTTTATCTAGCGAAAATAGCCCTATTATGGCTGCTGCAGGCTCTTTTTTAATTGGAATCGGAATGGGACTAACTTTAACAGCATTTATCGTGTCAATCCAAAGTACTGTTTCCTGGAATAAAAGAGGGGTTGCAACTGCAACAAATATGTTTATGAGAAATGTTGGCAGTACAATAGGTGCAGCATTGCTTGGAGGAATTTTAAATAGCAAAATCATGCAGTACTTTTCTGACCATGGAGTTAAAGATAATCTTAACCTAGATTCAACAACTACATTACTTGACCAATCAAAAAGAAGTGATTTGTCAGAGGAAGCAAGAAATCTTTTGCAGAATGGTCTAGAATTTGCTTTGCATCATGTCTTTATATTTATTTTTGGCTTTGCGATTATTAGCTTTTTGCTTATTTTATTTTTACCTAAATCAAAAAGGGCTGATACTTAGCATCAGCCTTTTTATTTGGAATAATCAAAAGATGAACTATCTGAATTATGTGAAGAAGGTGTTTTTATGCAAACGTCAGAACTACAAATCTTAGTTGTACTTGCTGAGGAAATGAATATGAGAAAAGCATCAGAACGATTGTTTGTTACTCAGCCGGCATTATCACAACGATTACAATCAATTGAGAAATCTTGGGGGTTTCAAATCTTTATTCGCTCTCCAAAAGGTTTATTGTTAACACCTGCGGGAGAAAAAGTGATTTCTTTTGCAAAAGAGGTCGTAGAAAAGGAAGAAAAGGTTAGGGAGCAAATTTCTGAACTGGAAAATGAGGTGCATGGCACATTGAAGCTAGCTGTTGCCTCAATAATAGGGCAACACTGGTTACCTGAAAGATTAAAAAAATATGTTCAAACCTATCCACATGCGAAGATTTCACTTATTACAGGGTGGAGTAGTGAAATACTAAAAAGCATGTATGATGATCATGTTCACCTAGGAATAATTCGAGGGAATCATGATTGGAAAGGGATAAAAGAACATCTTCTAACAGATACTTTATACTTAGTTGATACAGAAATAAGCCGGGTCGAAGATGTCCTACATACTGAGAGACCCTTTATACAATTTAAAAGTGATTCAAGCTATTATCAGGAAATACAGGATTGGTGGCATCGCCAATTTCAAACAACTCCTAAACGCACGATAGTTGTTGACCAAATTGAAACATGTAAGCAAATGGCATTTAATGGTATAGGTTTTGCGATATTACCGTCAGTCACTTTAAAGGAAGATGAGCAAAATATTTATAAAATACCACTATTAGATGAATATGGACAGCCAATAGAACGTGATACATGGTTATTAGGATTTGAATCTTCTTTTGAACTAAAACAAGTAAAAGCATTTATTGATATTATTCGTAATGAAAAGTAATTTGGATAGGGCACTAATTGTTATATGGTTAAGGTAGTTTATAGTATAATTTTGTTTCGGTGAAAAAATTAAGCAAACATAGCTTGTCAACCGAATCATCCTTTGATACAGTAAAGGATGATTGACATATCGAACAGGAGGTAAATACATATGAAAATGATGGATGCAAATGAGATTATCTCATTTATACAAAACAGTAAAAAGTCTACACCTGTAAAGGTCTATGTAAAGGGTGAATTAGAAGGAATTAATTTCGGTGAATCTGCACAAACGTTCCTAACAGGAAATACCGGAGTTGTATTCGGTGAGTGGTCTGATATTCAAGAAGCAATTGAAAATAATAAAGAGAAAATTGAAGATTATGTAGTTGAAAATGACCGACGTAATTCAGCTATTCCTTTATTAGACCTTAAAGGGATTAAAGCACGTATTGAGCCAGGTGCGATTATTCGTGACCAAGTTGAAATTGGTGATAATGCTGTCATCATGATGGGAGCTTCTATCAATATCGGTAGTGTAATCGGTGAAGGCACAATGATCGATATGAACGCAGTTCTTGGTGGACGTGCGACTGTTGGGAAAAACTGTCACATTGGTGCTGGGTCAGTATTAGCTGGTGTTATTGAGCCACCTTCAGCAAAACCTGTTGTTATTGAGGATGATGTTGTCATCGGCGCTAACGTTGTTGTCTTAGAAGGTGTGACTGTAGGAAAAGGTGCGGTTGTTGGTGCAGGAGCTATTGTAACAAAGGATGTTGAACCATACACAGTTGTAACAGGTGCTCCAGCTAGAAAAATTAAAGACATTGATGCAAAAACAAAGTCAAAAACTGAGATAATGCAGGAATTACGACAATTATAAGAGGTAGGCGTGGATGATTAAATCCGCGCCTTCAGTATATGGTGGTGAAAAGATGCAAAAGGAACAATTAATCCAAATCCGTAGGGACTTACACCAAATTCCCGAAATTGGCTTCCAAGAAGTGAAAACACAGCAATATTTATTAAACATCCTTAATCAGTTTCCTAGTGAACGATTAGAAATCAAAACGTGGCGGACGGGTATTTTTGCCCTTGTCAAAGGAACAAATCCGAAGAAAACGATTGGATATCGTGCTGATATTGATGGATTGCCAATAACTGAGGAAACGGGATATGATTTTCAGTCAACACATCCTGGCTATATGCATGCTTGTGGTCATGACTTTCATATGACAATTGCACTTGGAATTCTTTCGCATTTTATTGAAAATCCGATTGAAGATCATGTGCTATTTTTATTCCAACCCGCTGAAGAAGGCCCTGGTGGAGCGGAACCAATGTTAAACAGTGAAATTGCAATGCAATGGAAACCAGATATCATCACTGCATTACATATTGCTCCAGAGCTTCCGGTTGGAACAATTGCAACAAAGCCTGGCTTGTTATTTGCTAATACTTCTGAGCTATTTATTGATTTAAAAGGAAAGGGGGGACATGCTGCATATCCGCACAATACAAATGATATGGTTGTTGCAGCGTGTTCCCTTGTGACACAGCTTCAATCAATTGTGGCTCGCAATGTTGACCCACTTGATAGTGCTGTGATTACAATCGGAAAAATTACTGGAGGTACCGTTCAAAATATCATTGCCGAAAATGCTAGATTAGAAGGTACGATACGTACACTTTCAGTAGAATCCATGGAGAAAGTAAAAGAAAGAATTGAAGCTTTAGTAAAAGGACTTGAAATCGGCTATTCCTGTCAAGCAGTAATTGATTATGGTGCAATGTATCATCAAGTCTATAATGAGGAAGCATTAACAGCTGAATTTATGGAATATACTGCTGAACAAACAGATTTTGATGTACAGTTATGTACTGAAGCGATGACAGGTGAGGATTTTGGTTATATGGTTAGTCAAATTCCAGGCTTTATGTTTTGGCTTGGGGTTGGTTCGCCTTACGGGTTACACCATGCAAAATTAACGCCAAATGAAAAGGCTATAGAAGTTGCGGTAGAAGTTATGGCAAAATATATTACCTTCAAATCAGAACAAAAGTAGTGAATCATTCCTTTCGCTCAAAAAACTTTATTCTTTTAAAAGGCAATACTTTGAAGAAAGCGATTGTTTAGTACAGTCAAAGTATATTTTATCTACCTCTGTACACAATACATGTAGGAGGTGGATAAACGATGCCAAAAATTGGTGTGGAACAATCATTGTCAGATGTGACAGCAGCACTGCAACAAAAGGGTTATGATGTTGTCCAATTAAAAAATGAAAATGATGCACAAGGCTGTGATTGCTGTGTAATAACTGGGCAAGATCGTAACATAATGGGTATAAGCGACACAGTGACTGCGGGATCTGTAATTGAGGCAAGTGGATTATCTGCAGATGAAATTTGTCAAAGAGTTGAAAGTAAATTTAATCAATAACAGAGAAAAAGAGGTTGGAGTTTTTCTAACCTCTTTTATTTGAAAATATTAGGTTAAAGCTCATTTTCATCAAGAGTATTTTTTAAAAGCTTTCGTAAATTTCTCTCGACAGCCCACTGCTGCATATTTTCTGTTTTCGCAATGACTCTAATAACAACATCGGAAGAGCCAAGTGCTTGTACACCTATAACATTTGGTCCTTCGACAATTGAAGTATCCTCATTTCGGTATTTATCACAAGCATCTTGTAAAACAGCTATTGCCCGGTCTAGATCTTTATCATGAGGAATACTTATATCGACAAGAGCCCGCATATTACCTCGGGAATGGTTACTCACTTTTTTAATTTCACGATTGGGAATAAAATGAAGTGTTCCATCAAATCCTCTAACCTGTGTTGTGCGAAGTCCGACTTGCTCAACGATCCCTTCAAAATCAGCAATTGTTACATAATCCTCAACATCGATTTGTTTTTCAAGTAAAAGAAAAAAGCCTGTAACAACATCGCTAACTAACCCTTGAGCACCGAATCCTATTGCTAGTCCAACAACACCAGCTCCTGCAAGTAATGCTGTCGCATCATAATCGAATACTTGAAATACCATAACGATAAACATGAATATTAATACATATGACAAAACATTTAAAGATAAGCTTTGCAATGTTAAAGAACGTCCAGCTGAAATATTATTCCGTTCTTGAAAACGTTGAAATAACTTTTTAACGACTCTATTACCGATAGATCTGACAATGAAAAAGGCGATGGTAATACCAATTAATTTTAAAATAATGAGGCCTGCATTTGTTAATAATAATGCCCAGTTTATATTTGTTATAAAATCCATAAATAACTTCCTTTCAAAAAGTGTTACAAACCATCTTAACGGTTTTGTTTAGTTACCTTACCTTTCAATAGTTAAACATAAAATAGGGGGAATATACAATGTTTGTTAAGTAAAAAGAATAATATAGGAAAATAGCATTATCATTTAGTCTTTTATTAGTAGTCGTATTAATTTATTTTATTGCGCAATACTTGCTCTCTCGGGGGAAAGATTCTATCGGTTAAACACCTGTTGTTCTCCTATCCCGCGCATCCTACAGCAATTCTCGCACTAACCGTTACAAAGTTAAGCTGCCAAACAACAATAGTATAAAAAGTGCCTTTTTAAAAGATAGTTCAAAGAGCCTTTTTAATTTTCTATTTTGCCTTGTATTGACTGACTAAGATGTCTTTCCTATAATGGCACTGTAAAAGAATTGAGCGTTTATTTAGAATGATAAATTTTCCAGTCAACTTATTCAGATTTTTCTGTAAGCGCCATTATCTTCAGTTTACGATTGACACAATGTGGAGGGAAATTAAGATGAAATTACGCGAGTCAATGCCAGAGCTTTCGGGTGCTACAGAGTGGTTAAATGGTGAAGTTACTAAAGAACAATTGATTGGAGAGAAGCCAACACTTATGCATTTTTGGTCAATTAGCTGTCATGTTTGCAAGGAAGCGATGTCACAAGTGAATCAACTTCGTGATCATTACAGAGGTAAATTAAATATTGTTGCAGTACATATGCCGATTTCAGAAGATGATTTAAATATTGTAGATATTGAGAAAATTGCAGCAGAACATAGTGTTTTTCATCCTATCTTTGTTGATAGTAAGAAAAAATTAACGAATGCATTTGAAAATAAATATGTACCTGCCTATTATCTGTTTGATAAAGAGGGAAAGCTTCGTCATTTCCAAGCTGGAGCAAGTGGAATGAGAATGCTAGAGAAGCGGGTTAGCCGTATTGTATCTGTGTATTAACAGTTAAAAATTATATAATAATGTAAAGCCTAAAAAGTTAGTTACTTCTTTGGTAACTGACTTTTTTCAGTGTATAGATGCATAAATGAGCATGATAAGATGATAGAATGAAAAAGAAGTGATCTTTTTACATAGTCAATGTTTTTCTACTCGTGTCATTTATCACAACATTTCGATCTAAAAGGCAGTAAAATTACTAAGGAGCTGATCGCGGCTTGGAAAATATGATTGGCGTTTTATTAGCAGGTGGTCGTTCACAACGATTTGGACAGCCTAAAGCATTTGCACAATTTGAAGGGAAATGTTTTTGGGAACATTCGATTGATGCAATGAAAGAAGTAACGAATAAACAGATCATTATTAGCCATCCTGATATCGTGCATTTTTTCGAAGAAACATCACGAAATGAGATTTTAATGGACGATATTCATGTTAGAGGAAAGGGTCCACTAGCTGGGATATATACAGCGATGAAGTATGAAAAGGCTGAATGGTATATGATTTTATCGTGTGATATACCGTTAATAAATAAAAAGATTATTCGCTGTTTGGTAGATGCTAGAGAACAAGGAACTTTAGCGATTATTCCTAAAATTAATAATAGAATTCATCCGTTAGTTGGTGTTTATCACTATAGTACTTTTGAATATATTGATGAGGCTCTTCAAAAAGAGCGATATAAAATGATGAGTCTACTTGAAAAGATAAATGTAAAATATTTGTCGGACAATTTTATTCTTGCTAATCAGGATGCTTTTTGTAATATAAACTCACAGGAAGATTACATTGCTTTACAAAATAGTGATACTATAAAAGAATTATAATTAAAAAGTTCTTGTGACGGAGTGATTTAATGATAGAGAAAAGAAAGCCTTTGGCGGTGAAAGAGGCAATTAATCAAATTCTAAAGTTTTCAATAAAAGGCACTAGTGAATATGTTTCTTTACAAGATAGTGATGGAAGATATTTGGCAGAGGATTTAATTGCTGATCACCATGTGCCGCCATTTGATCGGTCACCATATGACGGATTTGCTATACGGTCAGTTGATACAACGGAAGCAAGTTCTGAAAACCCGGTAGAATTTGAAGTTATTGATGAAATAGGTGCAGGAGCAGTCAGTAATTTTACGTTAAGGAAAAATCAAGCGATCCGGATTATGACTGGTGCGCAAATACCTAGTGGCTGTGATGCGATTGTTATGCTTGAATTAACAAAAGTTTATAAAAAGAATGAAAAGATGTTTATGTCGATAAAACGGCGTTTTAGCAGTGGAGATAATATTTCCTTTAAAGGTGAGGACACTAAAAAAGGGACAATCCTTGTAAAAAAAGGAACTTATATTACACCTGGAATCATTGCTCTGCTTGCAACGTTCGGGTATTCAAAAGTAGCGGTAGGAAAAAAACCGAAAATTGGAATCATTGCAACAGGGAGTGAACTGTTAGAGATTGATGAACCGTTAGTGCCTGGGAAAATTCGAAACAGCAATTCCTATATGATCGAGTCACAGGTAAAAAGATGTGGTGCAGAGCCTGTTTTTTTCGGTAAGCTAGTGGATGATCTTAATACATGCTATGAAGCTGTGAAACAAGCATTAGAAGAGGTTGATTTTTTAATCACAACCGGTGGGGTTTCAGTAGGAGATTATGATTATTTACCTGAGATTTATCAACTTCTTGGGGCGAATGTTTTATTTAATAAGGTAGCGATGAGACCAGGAAGTGTTACAACCGTTGCTGAATATAATGGGAAATTATTATTCGGATTGTCAGGTAATCCATCAGCTTGTTATGTTGGCTTTGAATTATTTGTTCGGCCAATCGTGAGAACTTTCCTCCATTCTAATTATCCACACCTTCAAAAAACAAAAGCTGTTTTAGGAAAGGATTTTTTAAAGCCTAACCCATTTACTCGGTTTGTAAGAGGGCGGATGAGCTTTTCAGATGGAACATTAATAGCAACGCCTGTAGGCTTGGATAAATCGAATGTTGTAACTTCACTTGCAGATGCGAATATATTTATTGTTTTACCTGGAGGGACAAGAGGGTATCAAGCTGGAGATTTAGTAGAGATCTTAATGATAGAAGATCAAATTGGAAGTGATATACCGTGGGCAGAGTCTTTCAAGTAATTGGATATCAAAATAGCGGGAAAACGACATTTGTTGTTGATTATATAAAAGAGGCAGTGAAAAATGAACTAAAGGTTGGAACGATTAAACATCATGGTCACGTAAGTGCAATTCATCATCATGATAATAAGAAGGATACAGGTAAGCATCGTGAGGCAGGCGCACTAGTTTCAGTGATTGAAGGGAACGGTTCATTAATTCTTAATTCAGAATCCATCAGCTTTTCATTGCAGCAGCTTGTAAAGCTCTATTCTCATTTTTCGCTTGATGTCATTGTTGTTGAAGGGTATAAAGCTGCATGTTATCCGAAGGTAGTTTTTATAAGATCTACAGAGGATGCCTTTCTACTGGAAAATATAACGAATGTATTGTGTATAGTATCAGAGGTTCAACTTCCAGAAGAAATAGTAAATACATATAAATTATTTGAAAATAACCAAGAATGTATAAAATGGTTAATTACAAATGAAGCAGGTGAGTCGATTGAGTAAGTCGTTATTTGAAATTGTAAAAGAACCAATCGCATTAGAGGAAGTGACAAATAAAGTTATTCGCAGAGAAGCCGGTGCTATAACAACCTTTATTGGAACGGTGAGAGAATTCACATATGGAAAAAGAACATTATTTTTAGAATACCAAGCTTATGAAAAAATGGCTGTAAAAATGCTAGAGAGAATAGGAAATGAAATCAAAGAAAAATGGAAGGATGCAGAGGTAGCCATTACTCATCGGATTGGCAAATTAGAGATATCAGATATTGCTGTTGTCATAGCTGTATCAACACCACATAGAAAAGATGCTTATGAAGCGAATGAGTATGCGATAGAACGGATTAAACAAATTGTTCCGATTTGGAAAAAGGAAAAATGGGAAGATGGAGAGGAATGGATCGGAGATCAGTTAGAGAAAATATCCTATCCAGAGGGAAAGCCATCAGAGGAGGCAATAAATGATTAAACTATTATTGTTTGCACATTTACAAGAAAGAATAGGAAAAGATAGTTTTGAATTGAACATTACTAACGTTACAGTAGGACAATTAAAAGCCATGATTTCGGAAAAATATGATGTCGGTTCCCTTGAACATGTTATGGTTGCAATAAATGAAGAATATGCATTAAATGATGACATCATCCGTGAAGGTGATGTGGTCGCCTTTATCCCTCCAGTTAGTGGTGGGTGAATGATATGCTAACTAGATATCGCTATCTATTACTACCTTTTTTATTGTTTATGCTTGTAGGTTGCACATCAACTGAATCCGTTGAAAAGAAAAGTGAAATCACAATATCTGCAGCTGCTAGTTTAAAAAATGTGTTAGAAGAAATTAAAGTGAATTACGAAAAAGAGTATCAAATAACTATTAATCTTAATTTTGCAGCAAGTGGTATGTTAAGTAAGCAAATTGAACAAGGTGCACCAGTTGATTTATTTTTTTCGGCAGATGAACAGCATTTTGCTAATTTGGTAGAAAAAGGGATGTTAAAGAAAGAAGATACTGCACCATTGTTGAGGAATGAGCTTGTCTTAATAGCTCCTAAGGAGTCAACGATGTCAGCATTCAATGATATTCACCATATTAACAAGCTTGCAATTGGAATTCCGGATACTGTCCCAGCAGGTCAGTATGCAAAGGAGGCCTTAGAAAACCTCAACTTATGGCAGGATATAGAGGGGAAAATCATAACAGCAAAAGATGTTCGACAAGTTTTATCCTATGTAGAAACAGGTAATGTTGATGCGGGAATAGTCTATAAAACAGATGCTTATACGACTGATAAAGTAAAGGTAATTGCGACAATAGACTCGTCATTACACTCCCCGATCATTTATCCAGTAGGCATTGTTGCTAAAACAAAGCATTTTAAGGAAAGTGAAAAATTTTTTGATTACTTAAAGGGGGAAAATTCTTTAAAGCTTTTTGAAAAATACGGGTTTAAAGTTGTAGATTGAGGGGTAAAGATGAGTACAGAATTTTTGGATCCAATCATTTTATCGATAAGAATTGCCATTATTGCGAGCGCAATTGTCATGGTAATTGGAACTCTTATCGGGAAAATAATGGCGAATTTAAAATGGAAGGGGAAGATATTTTTAGAAATCCTTTTTATTTTACCATTAGTTCTTCCACCTTCTGTTGTTGGTTTTTTCCTAATTATTATTTTTGGCGTGAATAGTCCTATTGGTCAAGTCATTCAATCTATATTTGGATCACCAATCATTTTTACTTGGTGGGCAGGTGTCATAGCAGCTGTTGTTGTTGCCTTTCCGTTAATGTATCAAGTAACAAAGGCTGGCTTTGAAATGATTGACAATAGTATAGAGGATGCAGCAAGAGTCGATGGTGCAAATGAATGGGCAGTTTTTTACCGTATTTCGTTGCCTTTATCATTTCAATCGATTGTAACAGGCTTTATTTTAAGCTTTACAAGAGCATTAGGGGAATTTGGAGCAACACTTATGTTCGCGGGAAATATTCCGGGGAAAACCCAAACGGTATCAACAGCTATATATGTTGCAATTGATAGTGGTAATATGGAATTAGCATGGGACTGGGTAATCTCAATTATTTTGATTTCTACTAGTCTATTATTTATAGCTCAATTCATAAAAATAAAATAAGCCACATAAGAGATGAATTAACGGTAGGACAAGGGGAAGTAAATGCTTACATTGACAATTAGAGGATAATAGGTTACAGTAATATAGTGCTTATTATAAGAAATTCATTAAAAATAGTGCGTTGTGGATGCTTTTTCTTACTGTCGGTTAGTAATAACTGTTAAACAGATACGTTAAATCAATTCACACTGGCACGGTCTAGGAGCCGTAAGGACGAAAGAGAGGTAGGGCTTTCGTTGTTTTGAACTTTTTGCGATTTCAATTATATAAATAAGAGTGATGAAATAGATTATTCGTTAGTAATTTATTTTTAGAACAAATATGGAGCTATATAATTCACATATTATAGAGATTATCTACTCCTTAATTTGATACTCTCTATAATATGTGAATTTTTATTTACCGGAGTAAATATAGAGTAACATATTAAAAAATCTTTGGAGGTTTCTCTCATGAAAACAACTGGTACTGTAAAATGGTTTAATTCAGAAAAAGGTTTCGGATTTATCGAAGTTGCAGAAGGAAACGATGTATTCGTTCACTTCAGTGCTATTACTGGTGAAGGTTTTAAAACATTAGAAGAAGGACAAAAAGTAGAATTCAACATTGTTGAAGGTAACCGTGGTCCTCAAGCTGAAGACGTTGTAAAATTATAATAATAAGCATATTTGTGGCTGACAAAATTTATTTTGTCAGCCTTTTTAATGTGTTGAAATTAAAAACAAGTTTGCTAATAGGCTTAAGCTTGCTTACTTTCTGTGCGTTGACGTAAAAAGTGGCTTTGAATAGAAGTTTCTTGTAAACTTTTCAAAGCTATACAGCTTTTTATTGCAGTCAAAAGTAGAGAAATCAATCCACATCTACATATTCTTTAATTAGTTGCTGGCAATATGCATCGATAACCTTTTCTTCATCATCCTCTAATGCGAAGTCTAATACTTGTTCGGTTTTCTTTTCAATAAAATCATATTGGACAATTTTAGATTGAGCTTCTTCAACCGCATAGATGAGTTTTAGCATAACTCCATTTTCGCTATATAGTTCATCATCTTCCTCAATATTTAACGTAAGGAAAATTTCAAACCGCTCCCCTGATAAGATACCAAAAGGATCTTCTAACTTTTCAATTGTTGCATCAATAATTTCCATACTTGTTCCCTCATTTCTTATGTACATTTCATATTATCCTTTTAACAGTATGCCTTTTTCAAGAGCTATTAAAAAAATGTTGAATGATTTTATTTGTATTCAAGCGTACATTACCCTGTAAATACTTTGGACAAATTATTATATAAGTTCATTCAATCACTATTATAGTCGTTTAAAGGAGGGGAAGCCAAATTTTTGAGTATGTTATAAAATTATTGCTAATAAAGCAGGACGAAATTACTACAGTATTCCGATTTGGACAGTTAAATAGTTAATGAGCATTGTCTGAAAAAATGTTAGTATCTTACAAAAGTGAAATGGATTTACGATTTGATACGGAAAAATATGGTGATTAGAACGAGAAAATATTACAATTTACTCAATGTATGTTAGAAAATCTAACGTACTATTTTCAGAATTTTAGTTAAACTGGTTGACACTTTAGAAT
>NZ_CADEPK010000199.1 GCF_902829255.1 Metabacillus niabensis
AGAATATATAGATAAATTATTATTCAATGAGCACCCTTTTAGCAAGAATCCATCCATTTAATCCATATGAAGCTTGTACTTTGTAGTATTTATAACTATTCTCTTTAATATAATTAATCATATCCTCTACATACTCATAATCCATTGGCCAAGAATAATCTTTTGATTTATCTAACAATTCTTTATTATCTAAAGCAAACGAATTAACATCTCCTTCAACTATATCCAAAAGAATGCTATCAGGTAGCTGATCTTCAAAATGAAAAGCAAAAAAATCTTCGAACAAAATTTTTACTTGTTTTTTTTCGATCACTACTTTTACTTCTATTTTTGAACTCTCAAAATCTATTTGATAATTTAAAATTTTACTATCGTGAATTGTATCCATCAGTTATTCTCCTTATTCTGGTTTTTGTCTAGGAGGTTTTAGACCAATCCCATTTGTGTCTATGAGGAAATGTATGGGTTCCATCGTCAGGATGATTGAAATCTATATCTTCTTTTGCTCTTCCATTTTCATCATAGTACCTTCTTTGTTTAACAGTTCCGTTAGGATTTAGCAAATCTATTGAAGAATTAGGCTCTCCTTTTCCAGGTAAGCTATTCTTATTTTTGACTTCACTATGTTTGGGCATTTTTTTACCGTTTTTTATAATATCATTAAGTTCATCCGTACCCTTAATACCCTTTTTTACATCCTTCCCACCATCCACAACCTTATCAACATTCTTAATCTTACGCGCTAATTTCAAAACCTTCCCAGCTGGTACAATCGAAATCCCCGCAAGAATCCGATCCTGCAATCTAGCTTCCGAATCCAATACCGTATTGACATCATCACCTATGAAAAAATCAAAAACAAACTCTGACCCAGCAACTAACTTATCATCAATTTCAGGCTTTCCTCCACCCAAGGGTCTTCCGAAAATATTATGCTCAAGGGCATAATCATCGCTGTTCACATGGAAGTCTTCATCCATATTCCCTTCAATTTCTCCACTTTGAATACCTTTAAGGAGAGTCTTTATATTTATCGGCAACATCTTTTGAAAGATGTATAAGTCATTCTTTTCTATAGTTGATGATACCTTTGCCTTCGAAGAGAAGCCCTGAAAAAACCTCATAAAAGGCTTCAAGTAATAGCTCCGTGTAATCAATTACTAAGAATACTCGTGATATTAAACAAAGGGACGATTCCCCTGCTTCCATTTTTGAAGCAGAAGAACCGTCCAAAATTTCAACTGACTAAATTTAAATATCATATCTTTTTATTCCTCAATTAAATTATTTGTCGTCCATTCTTTTATTGGTAACTGATAATTTTGTAATTATTTTCAGGATGTACATTAAATTAAATAGGGCATATAATTTACAGTTATTGTACTCACGATAAAATTTGTAAAAATTTCATGTTTCTATTCGATCAATAACAAGAGTTTAATTCGGCACTCCACCCCTATAAACTAAAAAAGGAAGGCTAACAATAGGGTAGCCGTCCAAATTCTACATTAAATAGTTATTTCCTTTATTCTGTTTCATCTATTGACAACACTTCTAAACCTGCACAATAAAACTTAATCATGTTGTTCTCATAATCTTCTACTAAATATTTCTTATTTTGTTCATAGCCACTCGCACTTAAATTATTAATTTTAAAACCCATTAATTGATTGTAATTGTTTCCAAATCCTAATAAATCAAGAGAAGAAACATCATTAAACTTCATTTTCAAAGTGAATTTTCTGTTATCCACTTCTAATAGAAAGTCTATTTCTAAGAATGACACTTGGTCATAATAAGAATTATAACCAATATAATAATGGAAATCTGTAATATACTTAACATTTGTTGATTTAAAATTAGGAATTTTCTTTTCCAATTCTGTTCCTACATACCACTCTTTCATCATTACTTTATCCTCCAAAAATTATATCTAAATTCCATCCCTTTCTCAGGATGGTACCCAGGCCCATATTTATATTCATGTAAATGTGGAACTGAATGGTCTTTTGGCATACTGTGGTCTGAATGGTCAATCCGATATTTCTGTCTACCAAAGTTATCATAAATTACAGTTGATTTTTCTGTTTTACCATTATAATCCCTGTAATGGTCTATTTTTGAACCTGGAGTAGCATTTTGTGGTGCTTTCTTCCTCCAATATTCATCAGGTACAAATGGTTCTTTTGCTATATCATTACCTTTACCCTTATTAACACCTTTTACATCCTTCCCACCATCCACAACCTTATCAACATTCTTAATCTTACGCGCTAATTTCAAAACCTTCCCTGCTGGTACAATCGAAATCCCCGCAAGAATCCGATCCTGCAAACTAGCTTCCGAATCCAATACCGTATTGACATCATCACCTATGAAAAAATCAAAAACAAACTCTGCCCCCGCAACTAACTTATCATCAATTTCAGGCTTTCCTCCACCTAAGGGTCTTCCGAAAATATTATGCTCAAGGGCATAATCATCGCTGTTCACATGGAAGTCTTCATCCATATTCCCTTCAATTTCTCCACTTTGAATACCTTTAAGATAGTTTTGAAGGTTTTTCGTTTGCTCTTCCGTTAACTCAGGAGAGTCCTTATACTTATCAGCAACATCTTTTGGAAGATGTGATAAGTCATTCTTTTCTATAGTAGACGATACCTTTGCCTTCGAAGAGAAGCCTGGAAAAACCTCATGAAATGCTTCAAGCAATAGCTCCGCATAATTCGTATCAATCGCTTTATGATAGAGGTCAATTAGTTTTTCCTTTATTAAGTGAACAGCCTCTTCGTATTCTAATCTAGCTCTTATATCACGATATGGCTCTATATCTGACAATTGGTTTGCTTTAAAGGTTGTTATCTTTATTTGCTTGCTTTTAAACATCGCCTGAATGTCATGAACACAGTTTTTCAGCTTAGTGAAATCTTGATCAATCGTATGTAACGTGTATGTTTGGCGTTGGTCGAATTGTTGGAGTCTTTCAATGGTATTGTCCTTATGCTTCATCGCTTGCCTTACTTTATAGATGAATTCGTCGTCACGTATTGTTGGGACTGACATAATATCAGATATTCGACGGAGAGCATGATTTACTTCATCTGTTAAATCCTTTGTTAGGTTTTCGACTTTTCTTAGTCCATGCTCTAACTCATTATCTAAAAAGCTTTGGCGGATGAAGCCGGATTGTGAGGATTCTACCGTAGATAATGCATAGTTCATCACCTTTAACTTAGCCTTGTATCTTCCAATTGTATCACCTAAAAACGATAGAAAAGGCAGGTGGAATTCCTGGTAGAAGCTACGAATTGCTTGTCCTCCGCTTCCTTTGAATGATTCATCTAGTGAAGTAAATGCTTTTATTGATTTCTCAATATGCTGTAATTGTCTTTCATATGTATCTAAGCTACTGAGTAATCTCTCAATCCCTTGATGAAAAGCCTGTGCATCTAATATCTTGTCTTTAATTAGAGTCTACTCCTTTCTATAACGAAAATCTAGGAAGCTAGAATTCTTATTATGTAGATATAGAAAAATTTAACAAATACATCTTATCTAATTTTCCCAGCCATTACATCGTTATTTTCTCTCATTTTTGATTGTTCGGAGTAGACTTTAGACCTAAAAAACAAGGACGTTCTCTCGCCTCCAATAAGGAAGCAGAAGAATCGTCCCTATACTTTCTGCTTATAAAAGCTCATAATCTCAACAGCCGCTCGTTTGTACCCCCCTTTTTCTTGCAAAAGAGTCCCAAATTCCTCACTTCTTTGTTTATATTCTTCATTATTTAGTAGCTTCAATAAAGATTGCTTCAATGTATCTGAATTACACTCTTTTAAATGAATACCACACCCTAACCGTTCCACCTGCTGTGCAATCATTTCCTGCTCCTGTTGTTGAGGATAAAGAATTAAGGGGACTTTAAAATACAAGCCTTCTTGGGCACTGTTCATCCCTCCATGTGTGACAAAGATGTCCACCTTTTGCAGCAAATCAATTTGATTCACAAAATCATAAAGAATAAAGTTTTCTGGTACAAAAGAAAAATCCGTTTCCTTCATTTTATTTCCTAAAGATAAGACAAATGTTGCCTCGATATCTTTGAATGCGTGAAAACAATCTTCATAAAATTTTTTATTCTCACCAAAGATACTCCCTAACGAAATATACACGACGGGCTTTTCGCTTATCGGTAATGTGACTTTTTCCCCTTCTCCTCGATCCGAAATTGAAGGGCCAGCAAAACAATACGTGTCATCAAACACATCTCCGTTTGGGGTAAATTCCGCAGCAGTATAGACAATATTTAATTTTTCTTTGCTCGCTAATGCATCTAAAAGCGGAGGCTTCTTTATGTTGTACTTTTTGCATAAACGATGCTGAATCGATAATGCCTTCACTAAATGCTTTAAATCCCCTCTTGCAAATTGAAGGATTAAATTGAAAAACTCTTTTGGCATATTTAAGAAGGATTCGTGAAATGGGAAGGTTGTTGTGGAACAAATGGTTGGAATCTGTTTAATTTGACCTACGTATTTCCCCCATGTTGCTAATGAATCATGAATAATATAGTCTGGTTTTTCTCTGTCTACCTCGTTTAATAAAAACTCCAACATGGTTGCGGTGCTTTCGATACAAACCCGAAAAACGATCGGAAAGTATTTCAGCTGTTCTTCTGTATAATTGGTATCCTCTAAACGCTCAATGCTATAAGGCATATATGTAGCACCTGTTTCTTCAATTTTTTCCTTTAAATCAGGAAACGAGTAATATAATACTTCTTCCCCTTGATCAATCAACTCTCTTACTAAAGCGAGCGTCGGATTTGTATGACCATGTGCGGGAATATTAAAAAATATCGCTTTACCCAAGGAAATAATCTCCTTTTATCAATAGAATAGTGTTTTTAATTCATCTTTTTGTCTAGTATTCTTTTAAACTTCAAATTTTTTTATAAAAACGCTTCTCGCATACGTTGTAAGTCTCTCTTAGGGGGCAATCCGAACTTTCGGCTATATTCCCGACTGAAATGGGATGGACTTTCATACCCTACCTGAAACGCTGCTTCGGCTGCTTCTACATTTTCCGTTAATAGGAGTCGGCGCGCTTCCTGAAGGCGTAGCTGTTTCTGGTATTGGATCGGGCTCATGCCTGTTATTTCCTTAAAATAATTGTACAAGGATGAAGGGCTCATTCTCGCTTCCTTTGCCAATCCCTCCACCTTCAAGGGCTTCGCAAACTCACGGTTCAGCAGTTCAATTACCTTAGCAATTCGCTGTGCTTGGCTACCAACGAGTGCAAAATGCTTCAATGTATCATTTTGGTCATTTTGCAAAACCCGGTAAATGATTTCCCGAATAATAGAGGTGTAAAGCACAGGAATATCGTCTGGAGTCTCTAGCAGTCGAATAAGCCGTAAAATCGCGTCGAGAAGCGAGTCACTGATCGGATTGATGACAAGACCTCGTCCTGAAGAGCGGTATGGCACCTCTTGATTGAGCGATTGAATAACCTCGAGTATTTGTCTCATATCAAGCTGTAAATGCACACTTAAATATGGTTCCTCGGCTGTTGCCTTTACGACCTGCCCCGCAATCGGCAAATGAACCGAAGCTGTCAAATAACTAGCCGAATCATATCTATAGCTTTCCTCCCCTAGCATGACGACCTTTGTACCTTGTGCGACCACACATAGAGATGGCTCGTAAACGGTATGAATCGGTTCAGAAACCTCGGATGTTCGGATAAAGCGCAAGCCTGGGATCGCTGTTTCATGTGTCCCATCCGTTTTGACAAATCTCTCCATTAACTCAACTAGATCCTTGTTCTGCTCCATGGAATACTCCTCCATCTCTTCCTGTAACTGTATCTCTAACATTTGCTTTTATTCTATAGTCTTTTGGAGGATTAGGCAATGATTGTGGATCTTCCGGCTACCACCCTAACTTCATATCACTTCATAATAAAGCTGTCATCATCCATTTCAATTGGAGGTTAACAAATTGCAGAAAACATTGGTACCCGTTCTACTGTTTAACCTCTTGGCATTACAATCTTGCCAAGATGCCAACCTCCACTTAAACATGAAAGGAGATAGAGAAATGAATATAGAACAAGCTCATTCGCATCCATATGTCGGCATGTGGGTGACCTCAGATGGTTATATTCGCCACGAGCTGCTGCCGAATGGACGATACGACGAAGCTCGCGGAAATCGCCAAAGCGCCTATCAAGGAAGCTATACCGTCAAAGGCAATCATATCGAATATGTCGATGATACTGGCTTTACAGCTGACGGTGATTTTGTCGATGGAGTGCTGTACCACGCAGGTATGGTGCTATATCGTGAAGAACAAAGTGAAGGGAGCAAGAAATAATGTCTGTACTTAATGGAAAAGTAGTGATTATTACAGGAGCAAGTAGTGGAATTGGTGAAACGACAGCACGTCTACTCGCAAGTCAAGGTGCTCATACTGTTATTGGAGCACGACGATTGGAAAGATTAGAAGCCCTGGCATCTGACATTCGTGCAGATGGAGGCTCTGTCGTTGTTCAACAACTCGATGTGACCGATTTGGAACAGATGCAAGCAATTATCGAGGTAGCTATGAGCCGATTTGGACGAGTGGACGCAATTGTCAACAATGCAGGCGTCATGCCACTCTCTCCTTTGGAAGCCTTAAAGATTGAAGAATGGAACCGCATGATTGATGTTAATATTCGTGGCGTTCTCCATGGCATTGCTGCAGGTCTTCCTGTCATGAAGGAACAAGGATTTGGACATGTTATCAATCTAGCATCGATCGGCGCCTACGAGGTTACCCCTACAGCAGCCGTGTACTGTGCAACGAAATATGCCGTGAAGGCAATAACAGATGGTTTGCGGCAAGAGGTTGCGGGGCAAGGCATCCGAGTGACCCTCGTATCACCAGGTGTAACAGAATCAGAGCTAGCCGAAAGCATTTCAGATACCGAGGCGAGGGAATTCATGAAAGAATACCGTCGTATCGCCCTACCAGCTTCTTCCATTGCCCGGGCAATTGCTTATGCAATCGAACAGCCGACGAATGTTGATGTGAATGAAATGGTGATTAGACCTGTAGTGTAGTTTATTTATAGAAGGAACGATGACAAAAAATCGCAAGCTGGATTTTCTTCTATATCCTGTTTGCGATTTTTTGGCTTTATGTATAATTTTGGCGTAAGCTTCGTAGTAAAAAGGATAGCCTTGTGATCAAACCTGTTTCTACTTTATTCTCCTGAGCTGCCTGTTCTAATGTTTCCCCAGTTCAAATGCACCACAAGGAAGAGACCAACTTCCACCCCTGTTATTAACCATTATCCATTATAAATCTTAAGGCTAGATGTCCCATTGCTTTGTTAGCACGTTATTAAAGTCACAGTTTACACTTTTCCAGGTCCTTTAATTGCATGTCATACAATGCCATCTTATAGTTGATTTTTTCTAGAGTTTTAATTAACTGAAGCATTTGTTTCTCAATTCTTTGTTTGTGTTCCACCATTATTTGTTTTCGTTGTTGCAGAGTTTGGTCCCCATCTTTATGCAATTCAACGTATTCTCTTATTTCAGCTAAGGGAATACCAGTTGAACGAAGCGCTAAAATAGTTTCTATCCAATCAATACTTGACTCATCATACAAGCGGATTCCGTTTTCATTTCGTTCTGCATAAGGCAGTACTCCTTGTTTTTCATAGAAGCGAAGCGTATGAGATGTTATCCCTGTTTTTTCTGAAACATCTTTAATAGTATATTTCATACTTACATATCCCCCCATAAATAGTTAGAGTTACATTAATATAAATATATAGTTTTACGTACTTTTTGTAATGATATTTACTCTATTTTTAATATAACACACTAATAATTTTACACTTGTATACAAAGAAACATAGTAAGAAGTAATATGTTTAAATTTGTTTTATTTTATAATCTCATATATAGCTTGACTTAGATAATGCTCTAACATCTATCCTAAGAGAGTAATAACATTGTGAACTATTAGGAGAGAGGTGGCCATAATGCAGAAGCGAAAACTTGGAAACTTAGGACTGGAAGTGTCAGCCCTAGGTCTAGGCACGATGATGATGCCCAATAATGAAGAGTCGGTGAAGACAATCCAGGGTGCGTTGGATTTAGGAGTAACGATG
Organism: Metabacillus niabensis; assembly: GCF_902829255.1. Classification (GTDB taxonomy): domain Bacteria; phylum Bacillota; class Bacilli; order Bacillales; family Bacillaceae; genus Metabacillus; species Metabacillus niabensis. The sequence continues at coordinate 8,170 of NZ_CADEPK010000199.1, forward strand.
TTCGATACTGCGGATATTTACGGAGAATTTGAGCAACAGAGGTTCGGAGTCAATGAGAAACTAGTTGGACGGGCGCTCAAATCGCGCCGGGATGAGGTCGTGATTGCGACAAAGTTTGGATTAACACATACTCAAGGAGTGAAAGGCGATTCCGCATATATTAAAAAGTCCGTAGATGCAAGCTTGTATCATCTAGGTCTAGATTATATCGACCTGTATTATCAGCATAGGGTTGATCCAAATACACCGATTGAAGAAACAGTCGGAACTATGGCTGATTTAGTAAAGGAAGGGAAGATTCGTTATATCGGCCTGTCTGAACCGTCAGCCGATGAGATTCGCAGGGCTCATGCTGTACATCCAATCACCGCGGTGGAAACCGAATATTCACTGTGGAGCAGAGAGGTGGAGGATGAGGTTCTGCCGCTGCTGAAGAAATTAGTGATCGGCTTCGTCCCTTACAGTCCACTTGGTCGGGGCTTTTTAACCGGTCAAATCAAGAAGTACGAAGATTTACCAGAGGACGATTATCGCCGCAACTATGAGCGGTTCCAAGGTGAGAACTTCACTAAAAATTTGGAGGTCGTTTCTCTCATCGAAGAAATGGCTAAACAAAAAGGCTGCACTACCGCTCAACTTTCGCTTGCTTGGCTGCTGGCGCAGGGCGATCAAATCGTCCCTATTCCTGGGTCGAAGAGGCTGGACAGAGTGCAGGAAAACCTCGGCGCCCTTCAAGTTAATCTATCGAAGGAAGATCTTAAGGAGATTGAACGCATCTCTCCAAAAGGATCCGCAGCCGGTGGGCGCTTTTAAGGACATAGTTCTGAAAAGCGAAGTAATGGGAATACAGGAAGATAACCATTGTTTCCTACTATTGCAGTTGTTCAAAGCTGCTATGTTTATATCGTAACCATCTTAGTTTTATAGATTTCGTGGAGAAGTTTGGTTCTATTAACTCCGCAGTTTGGTTCTTTAGAAATCCCCTAAAAAGTAAATTTAGGTGATTTTCTATTGATAGACTTTTTTAGCACCTCCAGGTAGTTGGGGTAGTTGGGGAGACTATCCACTCAAGAAGGCTCAATCCGCTTTTCTAATTAGGATTGAGCCCTTTTCTTTGAAGCACATTCATCCATCTACAATCACTACTTCTGATAGGAATGGAATAGTTCCTTCACCTTATGATAAGCAAGCTTTTCTCGTCGATAAATATCTACTAATCCCTTATTATTTCGGGATTTTGGCCTTCCATGAAACCAGCCCTTGTCTACCCTGCAATCTGCATACTGCCAGATGATTACACCACTTAAATCGTCATCGGATAAAATGGACGATACTTGTTCCTCTAAAGCATACGCCTGGTATTCTTCCGTCCACTTTTCCTGATTATTACTTCTATGACCATAGATTGCGCCCGCTCCTATTTCACTAATCAGTAAAGGTTTACCTGCCCCACCAGTACTATTAACGAATTTTTTAAGAGTGTTCAAAGAATCTTTTACTGGTGTATCATGGTACCAGCCGGGATAGATATTAAATGATACAATATCAACCAAATCCAGGCACAAATCTGAGCCTATATGTGCTTCAAGGCTGGCGAAGGATACCGGACGGCTTGGATCGAGACTCTTTATAAGCTCAAACTGCTTGGCATAACATGACCTTCCGAACTCTGTGTTACTCACACATTCATTTAAAATCCCCCATACATAGATCGATGGATGGTTTATATGATTTTCGATCATCTCTTTAATGCAATCCAAACTTTGTTTTTCAAAGTTTTTGTGTCTCATCTGTTTTTCACTTAATCCTCTTGCATGAGATTCCTCCCACACTAGGATTCCATTTTCATCACACAAATCCAGAAAACGTTCATCATTAGGATAATGGCTAGTACGAATGCAGTTTGCACCTAATGATTTAATGATTTCGATATCACGATACATGGCCTCAATCGGAATCGCACATCCAAATTCCGCATAATCTTCATGGCGGTTTACACCTTTAATGATCACTTTTTCATCATTAAACAAAATATCCTTTCCGTCCACTTTTATTTCACGAAAGCCTACTCTGTCTATGATATCATCCACAACTTTATCATTCTCCAAAAGCATAGCATGCATCATATACAAGTTAGGATTTTCCAATGTATATGGAATAGCAAAAGGAAATTCAAAGGTTCCCTTCAATTGTGTTTTCGCATTAGGCTGAAGAAGTTTCTCAGAAAAGGATACCTCCTCATCTCCGATATTAATGTTCACCGTTACGTTCTTTTGCTCACTGGAAAGATTCCTTACTGCGGCACTGATGGATGCATACCATTTCCCATTTTCCTGATATGGGATAAAGTGGACATTTTCAATAAACATTTGACCTATTTCTTCCATTACAACTGGACGCGTAATTCCACCATATGAATAATAATCATTGCTCACATGCAAAGCAGATTCCTCGTGAAAAGAATTATCTACCTTAACCTCCAACAAATGCTCACCATAGGGGATATCCTCTAATAATACGCTAAATTCTGTATAGGCATTATAATGGTATCCAACCTGTTTCTTGTCCAAGTAGATATATGCCGTGTGGCTGACTCCTTTGAATACCAGACGGGCATTACCGCCGAAGGTTACCTTTTTAGAATAAACCGCTTTTCCTTTATAAGACGAAAGCCTAGGATTGCTCTCCCAGCAACCCGGAACAAGCATGTTGAATTTCTCCTGTTTTTCCTCCTCTGAATTTAGAGTATGAAAATCCCAGACAGGATCAAGAGGGATTTCTTTACGTACATAGTGATTTTGAAATAATCTCGTATTCATAATTGTCCTCCATAAGATTCGTTATCTACAATTATAGAAAACCGATACAAATATGGAATGCTAGAGAGTAAGCACTTCATGTCAAATAGTAACATTCGATCATACACATAAGTTCAATTGGTGTAATAGTTTAACAAGTGTATGTCTAAAAGTTGGGAGATTAACAATGGACAGTGTTATGTCAGCAAAATCCTTTTAAGAATGACGGATGGAAATTAGTATTTCACTAGGTGTTTTCCAAATTTCTGAGGGAATTTAATTCTATTAAGTTCAAAGTTTGCCTATACTACTACAATGGATACTTTTATTGGAGATACTTACGTAAGTACAATAGAACTTCAGCAAACAAAATAGGCGCAAACTTTTTAAGTTCATGCGCCTTTTTAATAATCACTATTAATTTAAGGAATGATCATTCTTTCCTGTCAAAATTGAATTTACTTCTTCAAGTCTCTTAACAATCCTTTTCCCTTAGAATTAGTACATATCAACCAACTTTTGTAAGAAAGAAAATCTATTACCCTTTTATTCCACCTATCATGACACCCTTAACAAAATACTTTTGTAGGAAAGGGTATAAACATAGAATTGGTAATGTTGCCACAACGATAGTCGCGTACTTTACAGTCTCCCCAATCGGAATAGCATCCACTGTACCAACTCCTGATGTCATGCTGCTTGTGTCGTTTGCAATTAAAATTTCACGTAGGATGAGCTGAACCGGAAAAAGCTCCCTATCCTGCAAATAGATCATCGCAGGGAACCATGAATTCCAATGATATACACCATAGAAGAGAATCATAACAGAGACGACAGGTAGTGACAGTGGCAGAATGATTTTAAAAAGAATCGTAAAGTCATTTGCACCATCAATACGAGCTGACTCTTCTAAGCTGGCCGGTATTCCTTGGAAGGCAGTACGCATGATAATGAGGTTAAACGCACTTACTGCTGTTGGGAAAATTAACGCCCAACGAGTATCAATCATATTCAACTCACTGACAAGCAAGTAAGAAGGAATAAGTCCTCCTTCGAAAAACATCGTGAAAACAATCATAAACATGATCAAGTTAGCCCACATGACATTTTTTCTAGAAAGCGCATAGGCACCTAAAGATGTTAGGAAAATATTGAGAGTTGTACCAATCACTACATAAAATAACGTGTTAAGGTAAGACGTCACAATCATTGGGTTTTTAAATACCAATGTATATGCTTCAAGGGTGAAATCCTTTGGGGCAAGCATGATCCCTCTATTTTGGGCAACATAAGTGGGATCACTCACGGATGCAAATAAAATATAAAGTAGTGGGTATAGCGTTATGATTGATAAACTAACGAGAAATAGTATATTCACATAATCAAATAAACGCTCTCCCAGTGTCTTTTTCATCATGGATCCCTCCTACCACAATTTGGTGTCTCCAACTTTTCTTGCGATACCGTTAGCTATGATCAGTAACGTAAAGGCGATAACTGCCTTAAATAGACCAACAGCAGCACTGTAGCTGAAGTTGCTCTCCAGAATCCCTTTTCTGTATACATAGGTTCCGATTACATCAGCCGTTTCATAGGTTGTCGGGTTATACATTAATAAGATTTTCTCATCACCAACTGTCATGAACTTTCCAATAAGCAAGATTAACAAGATAACAATTGTTGGCATAATTCCCGGTAAAGTAATATGAATCATTTGTTTAAAGCGACCGGCACCATCCATCTTTGCAGCTTCATACAATGCTGGATCAATATTAGACATCGCCGCAAGAAAAATAATCGAACTCCAACCAACATTCTGCCAAATGTCTGATCCGATAAAAAGGGTTCTAAACCATTCTGCCTCTCTCATAAAAGCAATCGGTTCAATGCCAAATAAAGATACTAATAAACTATTTACCACACCGTCTCTTGCTGTGAAATCAAATAAGATACCGACGATAACGACCAATGAGACAAAGTGAGGCATGTAGGTAATCGTTTGAACGGTTCGTTTAAATATTCTGCCCTTCACTTCATTAAGTAATAAAGCCAGAATGATTCCTGCAGGAAAGGCAAAAAGCAAGCTATAAAGGCTAAGAAGAATGGTATTAGTTAAAAGTCTCCAAAAATAGTAACTATTAAAAAATTCTATAAAGTGATCAAAGCCTACCCACGGACTTCCAAGAAAACCAAGGACTGGTGAGTAATCTTTGAAAGCAATTTGCAACCCATACATAGGTCCATACTGGAAGATAATATAATAGAGGACCACCGGAGAAACCATTAAATAGATCACTTTGTTTCTTTTGAAATCTTTGATGACATTCTCTATGAAGCTAGCAAATTTTGTGTTTAAGCTACTTTTCGTCTCTGAGTTAAACGCTGTAGCTTCCTTTTCCAATTTCGCCATTACTCCACCCCTTTCTCCATCATATATGGATGTTTAAAATGCTGTTGCGTTGAGGGTCTCTCAACACAACAGCAGAAACACGAAATTATCTTTCCATATAACGGTCTAAAGCAGCTTGTTGAAGTTCAATTGCTCTTTCAATCCCCATTCCTTTTAATGTCTCAACGAAATCATCAAAATGATCCAGCGGTTCTTCACCCATGATGAAATTGATAACTGTTTCATCATAATACGTGTTGATGTCACTCATAATGGAGTTAAATTCTTCACTTTCTTCAACATTTAGCGTAGTTGGAGGCATATTAATTTTATTCTCTGCTGTTTCCCCCCATATCTTAACCGCATCCTTTTGTTCAGGTAATTCATAGTATTGTTCCAAATAACGTTTATCTTGAATAAGCGGTCCACCATAAGATGCTCTTATATATTTTCCTAAAGCTTGTGTCATTGGCAAACCATCTGGATTATTCGTAATTTCCTCTGTGTAAGTAGGGTTTCCGTCTATCATTTCATAGCTTTTTCCTTCAATCCCAAAGTTAAAGAGCATATGGCCTTCCTCTGAGTAGGCATAATCAAGCCATTTCACAATTTCCTCCGGATTCTCAGCTGTACCTGAAATCGCAGCACTATGCATACCTGAATATGCATGCTCTAGATGACCTGTTGCTGCCTTTTCCCCTTCTTTAAGGCTAGGATTCGGCGCAGGGATAAGCTTAAAGTCAGGATTCTTCTCTTCCATTAACCCTGTATATTTTCCAATTCCCCCACCACTAAAGCCAAAGAAACTACCAAGTTGATCATTTGTTACCTTGGCATCCATTAACTTAAAATCAACTGCAGAAAAATCGGGGTCGAGTAATCCTTTCTCATACCAACTATTCATCGTTGTTAAAAAGTCTTTAAATTCCGGTTGAATCGCCCCATATTTGACAGTCCCATTGTCGTTATAGAATTGAGCATGAATTCCATACGCTCCAACAAACGCTCCTATATACTTAAAATCATTAAGCTGAACAATAGGGGGAATTTCATCTGCCTTACCATTACCGTTAGGGTCTCCATTTTTAATGGCTGTTAAGACTTCCTCCCATTCACTAATCGTTGTTGGTACTTCTAAATTCAGTTTGTCCAGCCAATCTTGACGGATGATCATACCCAAAAATACCATTAGTGATTCATCACCACGAAGGAATGGAAACGTATAAATATTCCCTTCATCGGTTGTCACCATTTTCTTAACTTCTGGGTTTTCATTTAAATATTTAGTTAGATTTGGTGCATAGTGCTCGATCAATTCATTCAAGCGTATGATTGTACCCGCTTCAATCGCCTGATCAGGACCATTTGGAACAGTCCGCCAATTATACTCAATCACATCAGGTAACTTTCCAGATGCAACCATCAGGTTAAACTGTTCTGTAATATCCGAACCTTCCCCTGATGGATGTTTAAACTCAACCTTTGTACCCGTAATCTTTTCTAGCTCTTGATATGCCGCTACATCGTTTAGGCTTTTTGAAGTTGCTGCCACATTAGGAACTAACTCTGTCCAATACGTTATTTCATCTGGATATCCTACGTCCTCTGGATCCTTTAGTTCAATTTCTTTGTCTTTCTCTCCTTCACTAGCTGTCTCTTTACCAGAACACCCAACAACTAATAGTAAAAATAGTAGAAGCAGGAATAATCCCGATAGCGTTTTCATTTCCTTCATCATGTTAAGCAGACCTCCCTTTCATATTTACCTTAAAAACTTGGTTCGAATGAATCATAAGTCAAGTAAAGGCTAAAGACCGAGGTGCAAATGTGTAACAACACGTGTCATGCTGTATTTAGATGTTTATAAAGCTCCTTTACATACCAATGCTCAGGAATCATATCAAATTGATAATGGCGGTATCATATCCTCTACAACAAAATCCGCATCTTGAAGAACCAGCTATGGTCAACGGATCCCTCATTCCTCAAATCTACTTGATTTAGCATCAATAACCATTTGCGTTAAATTGACCAATATCTTTAATCGTTCTTCATTTGTATCTAGTAAAGTTAAAGTACCTTTGTTTAAAGGTTTTGAATGAATCATTTACCAAATACACTGGCGACCGAAAAACAAACTCCCTGCTCTTAACACGACTAAATTAGGCTTCTGAATTGTAATCGAAATCCCCTCCAATACTTTTAATATCCCAATTATAGATAGCAGTTACATGATTAGAAATGTAAGAGAGTAATCACTTCATGTCAAAAAGTACGATTAGATAATCCTTAGAATTTCATATGATATAATAAACAAATAATAAAATGTCTAAAAGTATCAATAATTTGTCTAAAAGTATGGGGGAGATGTTTTTAGCGATGAATAGCTTAGATATTTTCAACGAACTTTCAGAGCTCATCAAGCTCGGAATAAATTCTTGTAATGATGTTGCACATCGTAATAGTTGGATTGAGAGAAGACAACATAAGGATTATGACTTATGGTGCATTCAAGAAGGACAGATTGAAATTCGTATCAAAGAAGAGGTGTATCTCGCTTCTGAGGGAGATTTGATTCTTTTCACTCCACAAATTGCCTATACAGCTACAACCTTAGGTACTGGTTGCAAATTTATATTCACACACTTCGAATTTAGTCTTGGGGATCATCTTCGGATATTAGACAATTTTCAGCTTTCTGGCATTATTAGTAGTACGCTTGTTGAAGAGGAGATTCACCTTTTTTTAGAGACGTATAACCAATATAAACGTAATGCTCCCATGTCAGAGATTCGTTTGAAGGGTTGTTTGACGATTTTAATTGCTAAAATTATAGAACAGTACGGTCTTAAACAATATCGAGGGCAATTCACGCATGACCCAACTAATCAGAAAGTAACCATGGATTTTGTTAAGCTTCAGCCTGTATTCGATTATATCCATGAACACCTTCATCAACCTCTTCGCGTTGAAGAGATTGCTGATGTAGCTGGTATGTCAGAGAAGTATTTTATCACATATTTTAAGCAATCGATTGGTCTAACACCGGGACGTTACATTTATCAATTAAAAATGAATCGTGCCCGAGAATTATTGTACCTTAAACGCTATTCAATCCAGCAAATTGCAAGTATGCTCGGCTACCCTGATCCTTACAGCTTCTCTAAAGCGTTTAAAAAATATTATAAAGTGCCTCCATCTAAGTTTGTTTGGTGAGGTTAGATGTACTGTTGATGTATGATAAAGTATTTCTTTCTAACGTCTTATCCTAATCTTCATTTTCACCCTACAGTACACTGAAGAATGGGACTTGATTCTTTTTGATCGATTATCCATGTTAGTTCCATCTATCTAAAAAAACGTCTAAATCCCTATCCATCAAGGGTTTTAGACGTTTTTCGACTCTTGTTTAGTTGAATTAATTGTGCTTTACACGTCTTATTCTAATGCTATTCAGTGGATATGGCACATCCTTGTTTGGTGTAAACTCCGCAGCAGTATAGACAATATAGTGGCATCCACTTCTGCTCATCAGTTCTTTATTTCCGTAAGAGTTACATCCCACAATAAAACATTTGTATTCGGATTTTCGTCTACATTGATAATCTTCACTGTAAGCTCTTTCGCACCTCGTATGTCCGTTTCAAAATAATTCTCATTACTTCGTTCTGCTCCATTTACTGCATATGAGCTTGTATCAATTTCTTTCCCATCTAAGATAAACGTGATCGCGCTTGCACCATGGCTTACATCGTCTGGAATAGCGCTATAGCCTGAAATTTTTAAATACTTTCCATCCAATTGCAAAGTAAACGTATTAGTTCTAGGATTTTCTCTACTATATAAATTGATTTTTGGTTCCACCTTTTGATGCGCAACTTCAAAACTGGTGAGATTTGCGTCCCAAGAAACAGAGCCTTCCTTCAATGTGAGTTCATGCAACCCGATTTCTCTGCCTGCTTCAACTTTTGATGCATCTTTAAAAAAATGATTCATTCCCTCAACCAATACAATTGTACCAATTGAAAGAAGGATTGCTATGGTGAAAACTTTACTCATGCCCTTCACTGTATCTTTCGACCCTGCCACAAGTTTTTGTGCACAAAATCCGACCGCAGCACCTAATGTATTCGTAAGAACATCATCAATATCAAAACTCCCCAAATGTGTGACCATTTGTATAGCTTCAAGCACCAAAATGGATATACAAAATATACTAATAAATCGTAAAAAACTGCTTCGAAACAACAGGGGAATGAAAATCCCATAAGGTATAAAGGCTGCGAAGTTAGCAAAGTTAAAAAACCAAATGTGAAGGTCTTTTCCTATTGGCGAATATAAAGGAATCTCACTTGGTATGAAATTGTACATATACCCAGCGTTATCAATATGACTTGTTCTGTCAAAGCCGAAATACAAGAAGTAAAGCATCAAAACGGTATAAGCTGCTAGCAAGCTGATAGTAATGGAACGTGCTTTTCCTTTAAACATAAAAAAATCCTCTCTCTATACTCTGTTAGAAACATCCCTTTCTATGATAAAGCTGGGAGGTTTCCAGTTCCGTTTTTTAGAATGTTTTATTGGTATGGATAAAATTTATCTTGAACACTATTGTGTTTTTTTAGAGTGCTTAACGTTACAGCTTTGTATTTATTTTAACAATATTTAGAGGTTATTCCATAGTTGATTTTTATACAGCTCTAGTAATAGATTGTGATAGTTAATACTGTTAATTTTCTCCTATCCTGAGTAGGCATCTTAGATTTTAGTTAAATCTTTAATTAGTACTCTAATTGATCACAAAAAATAACAAGCATGTTAAAAATGAATGTGAGTGGTTTTGAATGTAGTAAAGCTAATTTTCACTTGAACTATAAAATGCATACTTCAATTATCGAAATATCGCATTTCTTCCTAAACTAAAGGGGCAGGTTAGCATTCCTGTAGATCGTTATTTTTAAGCTTTGATAAAAATAGGGCTCCTCAGTAAGATATGAGTATAGACACCACTCTAACTCAAAATCCTAGGAGGAACCCTTACCATGAATTTT
>NZ_CADEPK010000200.1 GCF_902829255.1 Metabacillus niabensis
ATATGTAAAAGGTGCATACGTTCCTTCAGTACCTATTGTAATTTCACCTTTTTCTTTAATTTGCTCATAAAGATTTGCTGTCTTTTTATTTTCTGACGCTTTATCTCCATCATTATCGTTTTGTGTGCCACAAGCACTTAGTAGAAAAATGCTTAGAATGGTAATTAAAATAACTAATTTTTGCTTCATATGTGTTTCCTCCTATAATCAATGATGTAAAAGATACTTGCCTATACTAGCATAATTAAAACAATCTGTCAGTGATGAAGATTTGCTTGAACAAAAAACAGGTATAATAACGTATACAAAGTGAAGTTCAGTTCTTTTCATATCGTTTGTTAGTTGCAAGGAAATATACATGAAAATCATTTGCTGTATGTATAGCAAATGATAAAATCTGAGGAAAGTAATGATTCATTAGGAGATAGAAAGATGTCTTTTAAATTGAGGAAAGAAAAATATAAATTGCGCAAAAAGAATAAAATGCAAATCGTGTATTTTTGCCAATTTGCTTGGAAATATTGCTTTTTACGCAAAGGAGATTATTTTGCTGTCATTTAGGCTATTATGGTACGGAATAAATAATTTTAAGCCTATTTTATTAGAGTTAAAATATTTTATGGGGATAATCATTTTTTTGGTTTAAATAAGTAATCTTCCATTATTTCAGTGACCTTATTTCGAATTCTTGGATTAAAATAGTTATGCTTTTCTTCATAGCCATTGTACAAAAATGAATAAAGGGTAAAGGCCTCATCACGTTCAACCTCTTGTACCTTTATTTTTTGCTGACGTAGGTGCTGTTTAACAATCGCTAAATCCTTTTGCGCTAATTTTAATGCCTCTTCAACGAGAGTTAAATATGGTCGATTTAATTTAAAAGGACTTTTTTCAATAACAGCTAAGTCTCTGTTGAAAATGGAAATAGCCATCGGCAAATAGATCGATTGTTCGATTAAATCACGAACGTCATTTGGAATTCTTGTCATACAATTGCCTCCTTACATAACAGAACATGTGTTCGATATTATCATACACATATCGAATAAAATGTTCAAGTAGTATTTTCGTTTGCTGCAATAAGTAATATCTGGATTATTTGAGCCCAGATTATGACGAAATTTATAGAAGACATTCCATAGAAAAGGCTTATAAACTTTAAGTTTCTGCTGTGAATGTGTAGAATAGATTATGGAACGATTATTTGAAGGAGAAAATATGAACTCGCAAATATTACAGGATTATTTTACAGCTGAGAATTTAATGAATTTATTTGAAACTTATCGTTCATTTGGACCGTTTTTTGCTATATTACTACCCTTATTAGAAGCGTTTTTACCTTTTTTACCACTTATAGTCTTTATCGTAGCTAATGTAAATTCGTTTGGGCTATGGTTTGGTTTTCTTTTATCTTGGATTGGAGCTTGTACAGGTGCTATCATAGTATTTATATTGATGAGAAAGCTTAATAAATTTAAATTTATTCAACGTCTCAAACAAAGAAAGACATTTCAAAAATTATTGGCCTGGGTGGAACGTAGAGGTTTTAGTCCATTATTTTTAGTTTTATGTTTTCCCTTTACACCTTCAGCAGCGATAAATGTAGTTGCGGGTCTATCAAAAATCAGCATCTGGCAATTTACATTAGCTGTTCTTTCAGGTAAGTTTGTGATGGTTTTTATTGTAAGCTTCATTGGTCAGGATTTACATGCGCTAATTGCACAGCCTTTAAGAGGCGTCGTAGTAGCAATTGTCATTTTTCTGTTATGGCTAATTGGGAAAAAGGTTGAGAAACGATTGAACACTTAGGTAGTCAGTAAAGATAAAAAGCAATAACCTTTTTAGGAGGCCAATAATGAAGAAAAAGAGAAAAATAGCTTTTACTACTCTTATTATTATTTGTTTATCGGCTATTTTTATTAAAAACCTAATATTTGTTGAATACAAGGTTGAGGGAGTTTCAATGCAGCCGACGTATGAGGAAGGCAAATTACTTTCAGTAAATCGTCTCAGTTTGTTTTTTCATTCACTAAAACGATTTGATGTCATACTTTTTCAATTACCGGAAAGTAATGAGACCTATGTGAAGAGAATCATTGGACTCCCAGGTGATGAGATTCATTATAAAGATGATATGCTTTATGTGAATGGAGAGGCAATGGAAGAACCTTTTTTATCACATAAATCATCAAATCTATCAAAGTCAACGGGTAATTTCACTCTTGAAGAGGTAATTGATAAAACGAGGATACCAGAGGGATACTTTTTTGTAATTGGAGATAATCGGCTGCAAAGCAGGGACAGCCGTCATTTCGGATTGGTTCATATAGATAATATCATCGGAAAAGTAGGAGAAAAGAAATAGCGCTACCTTAAAGGTAATACCTAAAAGGAGGCGCTTTTTTTATAGATTGACAAAAATTCTAAAGGAGAAGGTAATATAATAAAATGAAAGGAATGTAATGGGAAATACATCAATAGTAAGGGGGATGAAGATGCGCGAGGTAGTAATAACGGCTGCAGTAAGAACTCCAATCGGTAGTTTTGGTGGCGCTTTCAAGGGTTTATTACCTTCACAAATGATAGTTCCGGTATTAGAGGAAATCGTTGAAAGAGGTCGTCTAGAAAAAACAGAAGTAAATGAGATTATTTTAGGACAGTGTATTCAAAGAACAGATGAACCAAATATTGCACGTACTTCTGCTCTTTTAGCAGGCTTTCCATATGAAACTACTGGCTACACCATTCAACGTCAATGTGCATCAGGATTGCAAGCGATAATTTCCGGTGCAATGCAAATCCAATTAGGGTATGCAGATATTGTTATTACAGGTGGAGTAGAGGTTATGAGTTCAAGTCCCTATCTTCTTAAACAGCATCGTTGGGGCTCAAGGTTACAGCATGGGGAGGTAACTGATAGTGTATGGGAAATATTAAAAGACCCAATTCATCAAATTATGATGGGGGAAACGGCTGAAAATGTAGCTGAACAGTTTAGTATAACTAGAGATGAACAGGACGAGTTGGCAAAGTTAAGTCATAGCCGAGCACTGGCGGCAATTAAAGCTGGGAAATTTACTCAAGAAATCGTTCCAATAAAAACGAAAAAAGGGAAGAATGAAATGATTATTTCTAGGGACGAGGGACCAAAGGAGATTAAATCAGAAAAGCTAGCAGCATTGCCGACCATTTTTAGAGAAAATGGCACCGTAACGGCAGGAAACTCTTCATCACTGAACGATGGAGCAGCAGCACTTTTACTCATGTCGAAGGATGAAGCTATAAAACGAGGGTTACCTATATTGGCAAAAATATCACATCATACGGTTGTTGGTGTTGATCCAAAGTTGATGGGAATTGGGCCAGTGCCAGCCATTCAAAAGGGGCTACATTCATTAAAATGGACACTTGATGAAATTGATATATTAGAAATAAATGAAGCATTCGCTGCACAATATTTAGCTGTAGAAAAAGAGTTAAAACTAAATAGGGATAAGGTTAATAAAAATGGGAGCGGGATTAGCTTAGGGCATCCGATTGGTTGCACAGGCTCACGAATAGTCGTAAGTTTATTGTATGAAATGGAACGTGAACAAGCAAAAAAGGGTCTAGCTTCTTTATGTGTTGGAGGTGGGATGGGCTTTGCTTTATTTTTAGAAAGAGAGTAATTGAAAAGAGGCTGGCAATTTGTCAGCCTCTTTCTCTTTTATATAAAGTTCTAGTTTAGAATAAAAAGTGAATGCCATACAATTTGTGTATTGCTGCATTACAGGGTTTAAGCGGTAGCCCTAGAAGAAATAGGTTATGAATTTCTAAGACATATTGAAACATACAAAAGTTGGAACTTGTGGATAAATGGAATTTGCATAAAAAGTAAAGTAAAATAGAAGGATGATGTGAAAGAAAAAGTGTATGAAACTGGCATTTTACTTTGACTAGATAAATATAAACGTTAGCGAGGAATAAACATGAGTATTCAATTTATTCTAGGTCGATCAGGGAGCGGAAAAACAACTACGATTGTGAATGAAATAAAAAATAGATTAATGGAAGATCCAATGGGGAATCCGATTATTTATCTTGTTCCAGATCAAATGACATTTGGAGCAGAATATGAGTTGATTCACTCACAAGATGTAGCTGGAATGATAAGAGCGCAGACATTTAGCTTTAGTCGACTAGCATGGCGAGTGCTGCAGGAAACAGGTGGTATAACAAGACATCATCTTTCAAGCATGGGAATTCAGATGATGCTAAGAAAGCTTGTTGAGCAATATAAGCAGGAATTTAAAGTGTTTGCAAAAGCTAGCGATAAAAATGGCTTTATTCAGCAACTTGAAGCAATGTTAACAGAATTTAAACGCTATTGTTTTTCACCACAAGAGCTTGAGGACTATATTGCAAAAGCGAATACTGAAGTGGACAAGCAATCGTTAATTGATAAGCTGCATGATATGGCTTTGTTATATAAACAGCTAGAAATCCAGCTTAGTAATAAGTATGTCGATTCTGAAGATTATTTACGTTTGCTAACTGAAAAAATTCAAGAATCAAACTATATGAAAACAGCTGATATATATATAGATGGATTTCATAGTTTTACACCTCAGGAATTAGAGGTTGTCGTTGCCTTAATGAAATATACGAATAACGTTAAAATCTCCTTAACAATCGATAAGCCTTATGAAGAATTTCTGCCACATGAATTGCATTTATTTCAAATGACTGGGAAAACGTACAATAAACTTCTCCAGCTTGCAAAAGATGAAGGTGTAGAGGTAGAAAACCCACTTATTTTACATGAGCAGCATCGCTTTGCGAAAAATCCTTCATTACAGCATTTAGAAACATATTATGATGCAAGACCAACGTCTGTATTTGAAGGAGAAACAAGTATAACAATCTTACAAGCCGCAAATCGTCGTTCTGAAATTGAAGGAATTGCTCGACAAATTCATTCCTTAACGAGAAGCGGTGAATATCGATATCGAGATATCGCGTTAATGCTGAGAAATTCAAATGATTATCGTGATTTAATTGAGCAAGTATTTCGTGATTACAACATTCCTTTTTTTATAGACCAAAAACGTTCAATGCTTAATCATCCTCTTGTCGAATTCATTCGTTCAACAATGGAAATTGTAAACGGCCATTGGCGCTATGAAGCGGTATTCCGTGCAGTAAAGACTGAATTGCTCTATCCGCTTGAAGCTAATAAGCGCGAGATGCGTGAGGAAATGGATTTACTTGAAAACTATGTGCTATCACATGGGATTCAAGGGACGAAATGGACAAAGGATGAACGATGGAGATACCGTCGTTTTTATTCATTAGAAGACGATTATGTCATAACAGACGAAGAGAAGTTAATGGAGGAAAAGATAAACTCCTTAAAAGAAATTGTGGCAAAGCCAATCCATACGCTACAAAAGCGGCTAAAACGAAGTAAAACAGGTCGAGACTTGGCTGAATCGCTTTACTTATATTTAGAGGAGCTACAAATCCCTGAGAAAATTGAGCTACTTCGTCAAGAAGCAGAAGAAAAGGGGCAGCTATTAGAGGCAAGGGAGCATGATCAAGTATGGCAGGCCGTTATTCAGTTATTAGATGAATTTGTTGAATTACTAGCCGATGAACATGTTTCACTATCACTTTTTGCTAATATTCTTGATACAGGTATGGAGTCGATGAAGTTTTCCTTAGTGCCTCCAGCAATGGATCAAGTCTTAATTGCCGACATGGAGCAATCGAGGTTTTTCCATGTGAAATGCACGTTTATCATCGGGACAAACGATGGGGTCATTCCAGCAAGACCGAAGGAAGAAGGAATTTTAACTGAGGATGATCGTGAATCGTTACATTTTCAAGGGATTACTCTCGCACCTACAGCTAGACAGCATCTATTAGATGAAAACTTTATTATTTATATGGGTTTAGTAAGTCCATCAGAAAAACTTTATTTATCTTATCCAATGGCAGATGAAGAAGGGAAAGCACTTCTTCCTTCAATCATTATTAAACGGACTGAGGAAATGTTTCCGGATATAGAAAAGCAACGACTTCTTAATGAACCTGATCAGCTATCACTCGGTGAACAGCTGTCCTTTATTGTCAATGAGAATGTGACACTGTCATATGTTACATCGCAATTACAGTTATGGAAACGTGGCTATCCAATCGAATCGATTTGGTGGGATGCTTATAATTATTTTATTGATTCAAAAAATCAACAAATAACGAAAAAAGTGCTTAGTAGTTTGACCTATCAAAATGCTCCAAAGCAACTTGAAACCTCTGTTAGCCGTGAGTTGTACGGAGAGCATATTCAAGGTAGTGTATCAAGAATGGAACAATTTAACAGCTGCCCATTCTCCCACTTTGCGTCACATGGCCTAAAGCTAAGAGAAAGGCAATTATTTAAGCTTGAAGCACCAGATATTGGCCAATTATTTCACTCAGCCCTTAAGCTAATCTCTGATAAAATCCAGCAATTAAATCTTGACTGGAAGGGGTTAACAAAGGAACAATGTGACCGCTTATCAAACGATGCAGTGGAGAAGCTTGCACCTAGATTGCAAAGGGAAATTTTATTAAGCTCAAATCGCTTTCATTATATAAAACGAAAGCTGCAAAAAATCCTATCTCGTGCGTCTAGTATATTAAGTGAACACGCGAAGCATAGTGGGTTTGCACCGGTCGGCTTGGAGCTTGGATTTGGTAAGGGGGGAGAGCTTCCACCAATTCGTTTTACTTTGCCAAACGGCTGTACGATGGAGGTAGCCGGAAGAATTGATCGGGTTGATAAAGCGACAGGCTCGAATGGAGTTTTATTACGAATTGTTGATTATAAATCAAGTGAAAAAAATATACAGCTATCTGAGGTTTATTATGGATTAGCCTTACAAATGCTTACTTATTTAGATGTTATTATTTCAAATTCAAAGCGTTGGCTAGGAGTCGAGGCAACTCCAGCAGGTGTCCTCTATTTTCACGTCCATGATCCGATTATCCAAGCAAATACTTTGCTTTCAGAGGATAAACTTGATGAGGAAATCTTTAAAAAGTTTAAAATGAAGGGCTTGCTTCTTGGAGATGAGGAATCTGTTCGATTAATGGACGATTCATTAACAGAGGGCGTGACTTCAAATATTGTTGCTGCAGGTCTGAAAAAGACTGGAGGGTTTTATGCAAATTCAGCGATTGCTAGTAAGGATGAATTTGAACTATTAACAAACCATGTCCGCAAGACGTTCGAAAAAATCGGAACAAGCATAACCGACGGTGTAATTGATATTCAACCATATAAATTAAAGGACAAATTACCATGTACGTATTGTCAGTTTAAGTCTGTATGTCAATTTGATGAATCGTTAGAGGAAAACAATTATCGAATTTTAAAAAGTGAAAAAAATGAGGAAGTATTAAGAAAAATGAGAGAGGAGGTAGGGCTAAGTGAGTAATGGAATCCAAAAACCAAGCAATAGCCAATGGACTGATGATCAATGGCAGGCAATTGTCTCGAGTGGACAGGACATTTTAGTAGCAGCAGCTGCTGGTTCTGGAAAAACAGCAGTATTAGTTGAAAGAATTATAAAGAAAATCCTTTCAAAGGAAAATCCTGTCGATGTTGATTCATTACTTGTTGTGACCTTTACAAATGCTTCGGCAGCTGAGATGAGAAGTAGAATTGGAGAGGCGTTAGAAAAAGCGTTAAAGGAAAATCCATCCTCTCTACATTTGCGCAGACAGTTAACATTATTGAATAAAGCATCGATTTCAACATTGCATTCATTCTGTTTAAACGTTGTAAGGAAATACTATTATTTGATTAATATTGATCCTAGCTTTCGAATTGCAGATGAAACAGAAGGTCAGCTTTTAATAGATGAGAAGCTTGATGAATTATTTGAAGAGGAATATAGCCGTGAAGATAATGAGCCATTTTTCGACCTTATTGACCGCTACACAGCGGATCGGAATGATGTAGAACTCCAGTCGATTATTCGCATGCTTTATCTTTTTTCAAGGTCACATCCAACACCAAATCTTTGGCTAGAACAGCTAGCTTCAATGTATGATGTCGGAGATACAGACATTTCTACACTGCCATTTATTCGTTATCTCTTACAAGATATCGAGCTCGCCTTATATGGAGCAAAAGACCAGCTAGAGCAAGCGATGGAAATAACAAAACGACCAGCTGGACCAGCACCTCGAGCAGAAAATTTAGATGATGACTTAAAACAAATCGATGCTTTACTTGCTGTGAAAAACTCGTGGGAAGGTTTAGCAGAGCGAATAAAATCATTTAGCTTGTCGAGGGCAAAACCGGTCAGGGGAGATCAATATGATAAAGCATTAACAGAGCAAGTGACTGCTTTAAGAAATGCTGCGAAAAAGAAAATCGAACAATTGCGTGACGAAATGTTTTCCCGAAGCCTTTCTTCTTATTTGCAAGACTTTGAACAATTAGCTCCTGTTATGAAAAAGCTTGTCTCGCTTGTGATGGAATTTGCTGAGCGTTACGAAGCAGTAAAAAAGGAGAAAGGAATTGTTGATTTTGCCGATTTGGAGCATTATTGTTTACAAATACTTCAAGGAACTGGTGATGAACCAAGTGAAGCGGCACGATTTTATAAACAACAATTTACTGAAGTATTGGTCGATGAATATCAAGACACGAACCTCGTTCAAGAATCGATATTAAAATTCGTTACAAAGGATGAAGAAGCATCAGGAAACCTGTTTATGGTTGGGGATGTTAAGCAATCTATTTATCGTTTTCGTTTGGCTGAGCCTTTTCTGTTCTTAAGTAAATATAAACGTTTTACAAAAGACGCGAACAATACAGGAATGAGAATTGATTTATCGAAAAACTTCAGAAGTAGAGCAGAAGTATTAGATGCAACGAATTTTATATTTAAACAAATTATGGGTGAGCGTGTTGGAGAAATTGTATATGACGAAGATGCTGAATTAAAGCTTGGTGCTTCTTATCCTGAAGGGAAAAAGATGAATGCAGAACTGCTACTCATTGAACCGATTAATCAGGATGAAGAGTCTCAGCAGGATGAGGATACAAGTGGCTTTGACGAGCAAGAGTTGGAAACCGTACAGCTTGAGGCAAGGCTAATGGCAAAGAAAATCAAATCACTTATTGATGAACAGTTTCCAATTTATGATCGAGGTATCGACGGAACGCGTCCAATTACGTACCGAGATATTGTTATTCTTCTCCGTTCCATGCCTTGGGCACCGCAAATAATGGAGGAATTTAAACAAGCTGGAATCCCTGTATATGCAAATCTATCAAATGGATATTTTGAGGCAACGGAAGTGTCAATTATGGTATCACTTCTAAAAGTAATAGATAATCCATTTCAAGATATACCATTAGCATCTGTTCTGCGTTCTCCGATAGTTGGCTTGGATGAAAATGAGCTTGCAATTATTCGTACGTTTGATAAAAAGGGAACTTATTACGATGCGCTTAAAGCATGTATTGCAAATGAATCATTGGTTGAGCAATCCTTATCCATAAAGCTGAGGACTTTTATTGAACTTTTACAGCAATGGAGAAATCAGGCACGACAAGGCTCAGTGTCAGACCTAATCTGGCAACTTTACCGGGATACGAAGTTTTTTGATTTTGTTGGTGGAATGCCAGGTGGGAAACAAAGACAAGCAAACCTCAGAGCATTATATGATCGAGCTCGGCAATATGAAGCAACTTCCTTTAGGGGGTTATTCCGCTTTTTACGCTTCATAGAAAGAATGCAAGAACGAGGGGATGATCTTGGAGCAGCTAGAGCTCTAGGAGAACAGGAAGATGTCGTGCGCTTAATGACGATCCATAGCAGTAAAGGATTAGAATTTCCGGTAGTCTTCGTTGCAGGGCTGTCAAAGCAATTTAATATGATGGATTTGAACAAAAAATATTTACTAGATAAAGAGCTAGGGTTTGGAACAAAGTTAATTAATCCAAAAATTAGAATCAGCTATCCTACGTTACCATATATCGCATTAAAAAAGAAAATGAGAATGGAATTGCTTGCTGAAGAAATGCGAGTATTATATGTAGCGTTAACAAGAGCGAAAGAGAAGCTGATTTTACTTGGAACGTTAAAGGATGCTGAAAAAACAATAGCCAACTGGCAAAATTATATTTCTCATAATGAATGGTTATTACCGGATTTTGAACGGGCAAAAGCGAAGTCATATCTCGATTGGATTGGTCCTGCGTTAGTTCGCCATCAGGATTGTGTTTTATTAAATGATGGTCATACGTGTATGAATGAAGAGATATCAAAGCATTCATCAAAATGGACAGTTGAATTTGTGAAAGGTGAAAACCTTCTAGAATCGTTTAGTAAGGAACAACAATTAAATACAGAGCTTTTAACGGCGATAGCACGTGGAGAGCAAGTGTCTATTGAAAGTAATGAGGTAGACAAGGTTCATGAAAAATTAAATTGGACATATCCACATCTAGCAGCAACAAAGAATCGCTCAAAGCAATCCGTAACAGAATTAAAAAGACAGAAGGAAGTTCGGGATGAATATAGTGATTTACAATTAGTGAAAAAGCGACAAGCTGTTTTATATGAGCGGCCAAGCTTTATGAGAAGTAAATCAATATCAGCTGCAGAAAGAGGTACAGCTATGCATACAGTAATGCAGCATATTCCCTTAAATGAAGCTGTAACAGCAAATACAATTATGTCAAAAGTACAGGAGCTTATATTAAAGGAAATATTAACATCTGACATGGCAGATGCAATCAATCCACAGCAAATTGCTAAATTTTTTACGACTCCAATTGGAAGCCGTATGCTTCATGCAGATAAAGTATCCCGAGAAGTACCATTCAGTTATGCTCTTAATGCAAGTACTTTATATAAGGACATTAAAGAAGAATCAATTATTGTCCAAGGGGTAATTGACTGTCTCTTTGAAGATGAAGCTGGCATAGTCCTAATTGATTATAAAACAGATTCAATTGAAGGGCGTTTTCCAGGCGGTATTGCTGAGGCAGAGCCAGTATTAAAGGAAAGATATCGCATCCAAATTGATTTATATACAAAGGCAATTGAAGACATTATTCGCAGGCCACTAAAGGAAAAATATTTATATTTCTTTGATGGTGGTCATTTAATCGAAATGTAGAAAAGGTGGTAGTAAGGTGGCGACTTATTTATGATTTGTCATCTTACTACTGTTTTTGCTTAAAGTCGTAGTTTATTTCTATGCTAGAAAGGGTGTTTAATAGAATGCGAATCCTCCATACAGCTGATTGGCATCTAGGTCGTTCCTTAGAAGGAAGGAGCCGCTTAGCAGAGCAAGCTGAATTTCTTGATGAACTTGTTCGTATAGTTGAAGAAGAAAAAGTAGATATGATTTTAATGGCTGGTGATGCATTTGATACAGTGAATCCTCCTGCTGCTGCAGAACAGTTATTTTATGATGCACTTTCGCGTTTATCAGATAATGGAAAACGGCCAATCGTTGTCATTGCTGGGAATCATGATAATCCAGATCGATTATCGGCAGCATCACCATTGGCTAGTAATCATTCGATACAATTAATAGGATATCCGATGGCTGAGGTGATCAAAATTGATGTCCCGAGGGCGCAGCAGCAAATGACGCTCGCTGCTCTTGCGTACCCTTCAGAGGCTAGACTTGAACAGGTGTTATCTGAGACCCATGATGAAGTGTTATTACGAAATAAATATGATGAAAGAATTCGAGAGTTATTTTCAATTATGAGCAAGCAATTTCGTCCCGATACGATTAATATGGCAATGAGTCATATTCATGTTGCTGGTGGAAGCTCGTCTGATTCTGAACGCCCAATTGAAGTTGGTGGTGCATACACGGTAGCTGCAACAAGTATGCCTGAGGCAGCTCAATATGTTGCATTGGGACATTTGCATCGTCCCCAAAATATAAAACGCGCAAGTACGTTAACAAGATATTCTGGCTCTCCACTAGCGTATAGTTTTTCAGAAATTGGCTATGCAAAGTCAGTCACTATATTAGATGCTGAGCCTAATCAGCCTGTAAAGATGAGAGAAATTCCATTATCTTCTGGCAAACCATTAGTTAAGTGGAAAGCAACAGAAGGAATTAACCAGGTTTACAAATGGTTAGATGAAGGTCGTGATACATCGGCATGGATTGATTTAGAAATTCACTTAACAAATACTCTCTCAATCGAAGAAATTCATCGTTTACGAAAATGGCATCCAGGGTTTATTCATATCCGCCCGATCTTTATCGGTGAGCAGGAAGTTATTGAAGCAAGGCAAGCTAATTTACCGATCGATCAACTTTTTACACAATTTTATGAGAAACAAACAGGGGGAGCTAAGCCTGAAGCAGACTTAGTTCAATTATTTCTTGAGCTTGTTCACCAAGAGGAAGGTTCTGAGGAAGGTGTTGAAGAATGAGACCAATTCAATTAACTGTTTCAGGGCTTCATAGCTTTAGAGAGAAGCAGACAATTCAATTTGATTCATTATGTGAAGGGGGGATTTTTGGGATATTTGGACCTACTGGCAGTGGTAAATCCTCTATTTTAGATGCTATGACATTAGCTTTATATGGAAAAGTTGAGCGTGCAGCAAATAATACACATGGTATTTTAAACCATGCAGAGGACAGCCTTGCAGTATCCTTTACCTTTGAGCTAGAAAATGCCTCCACGAAAAAGCGCTATACGGTTGAAAGAGGCTTTAAGAGAACAGATGATATAAAAGTAAAAACATCCATTTGTCGATTAATTGAAGCTGGAGAAGAAACCGTTGTGTTAGCAGATAAGGCTGCCGATGTTAATGAAAAAATACATGGGTTGTTAGGGTTAACGATTGATGATTTCACAAGAGCTGTTGTTCTCCCGCAAGGAAAATTTGCTGAGTTTCTCTCATTAAAAGGTGCGGAACGACGCCAAATGCTACAACGATTGTTTCATCTAGAACAATACGGTGACAAATTAATCAAAAAATTAAAATCTCGACTTGCAAAAACAAGAATACAACGAAATGAACTTGAAGCAGAAAAAACAGGGTTAGGTGATGCTTCTACAGAGGCAGTTCAAGCAGCGGAAGCTCGTCTGAATGAAGCAAATATTCTACTACAAAAACGTCAAACAGAATTTGATAGCATTTTAAAAGAATATGAAGCGATGCAAGAGATAAGACAGCTGCAATTGCAAAAGGCAGAGATAGAGAAAGAAAAGGTATCTTTAGAAGCAGAAGCAGATAAAATGGACAAGCTTAAATTACAGCTTCAAAAAGCAGAGGAAGCTGAGGCACTAAGACCATATGCCGAATCACTCCAAGCACTTATGCTAGAGAAAAGAGACGCAGAAGTAAATCTTTCCTTGATAAGAAAGCAATATGAAGAGGTAAAGGAACAATATGAGACAAGCAATCTAGCATATGAAGAGATTCGAAACATAAAAAGTGAGCGGGAGCCACAGCTTGTAGCTGAAAGGGAAAAGCTTCTACAGCTACAAAAAATTGATGAAGAACGTGTTGCAGAACAGAAAAGATTAGCTCAATTACAAGAGAAATTCGGTAAGTTGGTCGAACAACGTCATCTTGACAATAAAGCATTGGAAAAGGCACAGACCTTAGTAAAGAGGGCATTGGAAAAGCAGCAACGCTTGAAGGAAGAATTACTCGCTAATACTGTATCGGCAAAAGAACGAGAAATGATCCAAGGAGCATTAACGGCAAAACAAACAGTAACTCAGGCAAAACATAGATTCTCTGAAACAACTACAATTGTTCAAGAAAAACAAAAAATAATTGAACAGGAAACTGAAAGCCTAAAAAGAATTTCAGCAGCAACTGTTAATCGTAAAAATCAGCTTAAGGAACAATTTATTGAATTGAATAGGCAGTACTTTCTTATATCAGAACGAGAAAGGGAACATCATGCCTTTATTCACACTGTGAAAAGCGAATTAGACTTTATCTTCAAAAAAGAAGAGAAGGAAAATAGTCAAAAGCTTGCACTAAAACTTGTCCAGCATTTACATGATGGAGAACCATGCCCAGTTTGTGGTTCATCGACACATCCAAATCCTGCCCATCTAAATGAAGAATTGTATGAGAGCGGTGAAAAGCAGTCGGAAAAGCTTCAAGAACAACTTGAGAGATTACAGGGTTTAAGTCAGGAATTCCATTCGCTAAAAATTAAACTTGAAGGAATCTCACAACAATTAACCTCTGAATTTCCATTTCTTCAAGATGTGACACAAGTAGAGGTGATAGAGCTTGACGAGATTATAAAAAAAGAACTTGCTGACCCACTTCAAAAAGGAGACAAGCTTTTTCAATTAGAATTAAAGACAATCTCTCAGGATTATTTACAGCTAAAAAGTAAAATTGATTTACTAGTGAAGCAAGTAAGAGAAATTCAGCAGGAAGAATTGAGAAAAGGTGATTATCTTTCCTCTGCCAAAAACGATGTAAATGAATGGAAGGAAAAGCAACAAGTAGATCAGGTTGCTTACGAAAAGGCGTTAAAAGAATATGAAGAGCAATTTTCAACAGTGCCATTAGCAGATGTTGAAACGCTTCAACAAGATATGAGCAAAAAAGACCAAGCAGTAGAGCAACTAAATGAAAGAATTCAAACAAGCATTCTATTTATTGAAGAGCAGCAAACGTCAGTAAAGGAATGCGAAAAGCAAATTCAGTTAATCAATCAACAAGAAATTGAATTACAAGCGACAATCAATAATTGTAAACAGCTAATTCGTGAGAAGGAAGAGAAATTATCGGATGTTTCGTCTGATAAATCACTCAACCAACAATTGAAAGAAACAGTCGAAAAGCTAAAACAATTAACGGAAAAGGAAAATGAATTGTACCGCTTATTACAGCAAGCTACGAAATCAATGCACGAGCATCAAAGTCAGCTTGCGGCAAATGAGAAGGCGTTTGAACAAACAAAACTCAAATTACATGAGGCAACAGAAAAATGGAAGAACGTATCTGAAAAAACGTCCTTTCATACAATTGAAGAGACTCTTTCTTCCTTATTAGGGCTGGAAGAAAAGCATTACATGAAAAATGAACTAGAAACGTTTACTGATAAAATGAAGCAACTGACATCCGACTTAAACCGAATAGCTGAAAAGCTACAAGATAAACAGTTAACGAATGAAGCATGGGAACAAATTCAATTATTGAAAAAAGAAGTGAAGGAACAGGTGGATGAAGCAGTTGCAAATAAAGGAGCAGCAAGCCAAGCGCTTCAAGAGCTGTTAAAAAAACATGACCGCTATGTCGAAATTGAACGACAACAAAAGGCGTTAGATGAGATGTTAGAAAAGCTTGAAAAGCTGCAAACCGTCTTTAAAGGAAACAGCTTTGTTGAATATGTAGCAGAGGAGCAGCTTGTCCAGGTTAGTAGAGATGCATCAGAACGATTGCGAACACTTACTAGAGGACGTTATGCAATTGAAGTAGACTCTCAAGGTGGCTTTATTATGAGAGATGACGCAAATGGCGGGGTTAGACGTCCAGTATCTACACTTTCTGGAGGAGAAACCTTCTTAACCTCACTTGCCTTAGCGCTGTCGTTATCAACGCAAATTCAGCTTCGTGGCGAATACCCATTACAGTTTTTCTTCCTAGATGAAGGCTTTGGTACACTTGATGTCGAGCTACTTGATACAGTCATCTCAGCTCTTGAAAAGCTTCAGGCACAAAACCTATCAGTCGGTGTCATTAGTCACGTTGCAGAACTACGAGCAAGACTACCTAAAAAATTAATCGTCGTCCCAGCTGAACCATCTGGTAAAGGTTCAACCGTCTATCTTGAATCAATGTGAATTTTAAAGCATAGGCGAATTATTAGTACTGACAACGAAAAGAAGAATCAGAATGTAAAGAGTACCTTGTCTTCTATTTTAATCTAGCTAGACGAGAGAAGAGTTAGGAACGGGAAGTTTACCAATATAGAACTTTTAAGAATTGATCGGTTATTGAAATGATTAGGAAACATAATAAAGGGTGACTCAAAACTATAGGTTCAGACCCCTCAAACATATATATATAACTAATAATGAGGTTAGTTTTACTATGGGTCAGATCCTTTTGAGTCACCCTCCACCTATTATTATGAATTTTTAAAGCAGAACTGTAACTAGGCATTTGCCGTCATATTTTGATCGGAAACATCTGGGTCAACCATATTTGTTGCACTTAATCCATTATTAACAATATGAAAATCGCCGACATTTCCTCCACCAGAACCTGAAGCTGATTTTGATTGGTTTTTAGGAGATAAATAGAACGTATCCCCAAAGTTTACAACCCCACCGCTAACTTCATTAATTTTTATTGGACCTACAATTGCTGGCATATAAAAACATCCCTTTTGTTTTCGCTAGTACTTTACTTTATGCATATGAAAGGAGGATTGTTCGTTAACATATTAGGTAGGTTGATTCGCCTAATCAAACGGGTGACGAATGTGTAAAGTACGTGATTCGCAAAATACATCTTTAGATGAGCCGATTTGAAAGACTGCTGAGCTTGATAGTGCAGTAACGGTCACAGTATTTACTTGAATGCTTGGATTGTCATGAAAAAAATTTGTTGTTATTTGTTCATAAAAAATAGGATATGGAATCTCCTCTTCAAAAATTGGATATTTGCTTAGGTCACCTTCTGAACCAAAAAATTTTTCCTCTTCCCTTTGCTCTGAAAAGACTTTAACAGAAGGGGTGATATTCATCGAATCACCGATTGTAAATACAGAGCTAAGACCGATTGAATTAACATATACTGAGTTTACCTTTGAAAATCGACTAATCATTGTGGAGCCAGCGGTACATATGGACCGACAATAAGCGACTCAGGTGGAGTATCAAAAACAGAAGATAGTGAGATTGTATTCGTATCCCCAATTAAAAACACTGAAGAACTTGACACACCGATAATTCGAATATTTCCGACTTGAAGGTTGCGATTAACAACAGTGAAATTCATTTAGCTTTCCTCCTTATATAGAATATCCTCCTTATTCAGGTCCTTTTGGTAAGTGATTTAAAAAATGTTTTATTGAATTCTCTACATCTGCTTTCACTTGCTGGAGAATTTTATGCTTTTGCTCGTTGAAATCTCCGAGATTAGATAATGAAGGTTCATTCATGTAATATTGAATCCGACTATCGATTTGCTTTCGAATATCCTCAATAATATGTCTACGATGTGGTTCATCTAAGCGTAATTGTAATTGTTGTTCTGCCTGTTTAATAAAATCGACACAATCATTATTTAAAAAATGCTGAATTTCTTCTTTACATTGTTGGAAAAGCTGATGGCGTACTTGCTGTTGTTCTTGTGGAGGGTATGTCATATCGTTATTTACTTGTAGTCCGTTTTGTTCTACTTCAAATTGATCAATCTGATTTGGATCGGTAGGATTTAATCCGATATTTAATGTACCATCAAGTCGTTCAATTTTTAGCTGGTCAAACTTATATTCAATTCTTTCGATATTTGTAGAAGGTTTATTTTTGAACTGTTCAACCTCTGATTGAAGGGTGTTGATTGTTTCAGCTAATTGCTTAAGCTTTTGGTCCTGATATTGAATATATTGCTGAAGCTGTTGTAAGGTTTTCACGAACTCATTTGTATACATACTACCAATCACCTCAGTCCTCACACACAATTGATACACTATTTATATGCATGTTGGAAACAATAGGTGATTGCCTAAGTCGAAAACTTGAAGGAGATCAATATTAGCCTTATGAATTAGGCTGATTATCGAACTGTAGGTGATGTTAAAGGAACTGTAATATCACTTGTTTCAAGCAACCCAACTGGTGTTTCCGTTTCTATTTCTGGGGCTGCTTCGGTAAACCCACCTGTATTGTAAAGATTTGATAACGGTTTTATAATTCCTGCACTTCCAATTTGTAAGACGGAAGAGTTGCTTACAGAATCTACTCGTAAATAATTAATACATATCGATTGATTAATATAAAAGTTCATGGTCAACACTCCTTATAAATTTCCTGCAGATGGCTGGTCAACAACATCATTATCATACGTATTTGTTACAGAGTGTTGATTATAAATATTTAGTCCGTCTCCTGTATTAAAAGAACCAGCTCCAGCAAAGGTTTTTACCTCACTATATGGAGAAATCGTAATAACATCTCCCACATGAACGATACTACTTGTACCTACACTATTTACCTTAAAGGCTCCTACAATCGCTGGCATTGTTAACTCCCTTTTAATCAAAATGGAAAAACACGCAAAAAAGAACGTGTTTTTTATACTAATATGATATAAAACAATATATGTGTGATTAATGTTGGAGGTACAATCAACACGTGGAATAAGGAAAGGAAAATCCTTAATTTCCTTTAATCAATCAATTGGCAAATTGCTAGAAGGATCGGCATCAACTATTGAATGAGTGATTTCACTTGGTCTTGAGCTTGCAAA
>NZ_CADEPK010000201.1 GCF_902829255.1 Metabacillus niabensis
ATACGATCCCATCCCGATGATCATTGAAGTAATTGCACCGTATTTATTTCCTTTGCTCCAATAAAGACCGAAAACAATTGGCCAAATAAACACGGATTCTAATCCACCAAAGGAAAATAAATTCAACCAAATAATTAAATCTGGAGGGCTAAGTGAAAATAGAATAACAGCGATGCCAATAATTGAAGTAACCCAAAAGCTTACCTTTTTCACTTGCTTCTCAGACGCATTTGGCTTTATATAATTTAAATAAATATCTTTCGTAATTGCTGAACTAACTAATATGAGCAGTGAATCAACAGTCGACATTATCGCCGCCATCGGAGCAGCTAAAACAAACCCTGCTAATAGTGGTGGTAACACGGTAAGGGTTAATGTCGGCATTACTTTATCACCAATCTCTATGCCAGGAATAACTGCTCTAGCAAACACCCCAATTAAATGCATCCCTAGCATGATAAAACCAATAACAATTGTACCGATAATAATCGCGCGATGCATTGATTTCGAATCTTTATAGGACATTGCCCTTACCGTAATTTGCGGAAGCCCAACCACCCCTATGCCGACTAAAATCCAAAATGACGAAACATATAATGGGGTTAAATCCTGCTCAGCTCCAAAAGGTGAAACTAAATTTGGATTTTCCGCAACTAAATCTGCCATAATCTTATCGACACCACCACCAGCGATTATCGTACCGATTAAGAGGACAGCCGTACCGAGAAACATGACAACCCCTTGTACTGTCTCAGTTAACGCTACTGCACGAAAACCACCAACAATAACATAAACAAGAACAGAGAAAGCAAAGATAAATAAAGACGAAGTATAGGAAATGCCTGTTAATGATTCAATTAATCTCGCTCCACCAACCCACTGTGCAGCCATTGACGAAAACAAAAAGACAATGATGCTTAGTGCTGACAAAATAACAACTGTTTTACTTTGATATCGTTCCTTTAAAAAGTCAGTTATCGTAACAGCATTATACTTTCTTGCCATAATCGCAAATTTCTTTCCTAGAACCATTAATACAAAATAACCTGTTGCAAGCTGTGCCATCGACAAAAGCACCCAGCCTAAGCCCTTTGTATAGGCGACACCTGGTCCACCAATAAAGCTGCTTGCACTCCCGTAAGTGGCGATCATTGTCATAGCTAGGACAAAGCCGCCTAACTGCCTGCCGCCTAAAAAATATTCATGGATAAAAGAATCCGTCTTTAACACATATTTATTTGCCCAAAAGCCTACAAAGAAAATCACGAACAAAAATAAGAGCAAGGGAAGAATAACTAACCAATTCATCGTTGTTCTCCACCATCCTCATCATCTTCAAACGGTACCTCTTTGAAAATATAATTTACTACAATAAAAACAAGAATAACAACGACGATAAATCCTAACACACAGCTATAAAAAAACCATTCAGGCATTCCGAATATGTAACGGTACTCGGTCGGGTCTCCCCCGCCCATCCCATATGCAAAACCAAACCACCAAATAAAATTAAATAGAACAAGGGCAATGCCTATTACCGCTTCCCTATGAGCGATTTTAAAACGCTTGTCTTTCATAAAAACATACACCTACCATCATGCATTTCAATAATTATGTAATTTTCATTATCATACCATAACATGTTACGGTAGACTTTAAAAGTAAAATTGATTTTTGCAGATAGTCTTCTATCACTTCTCTCATTCCAAAAAAATAAAAAGAGCTAACATCTTGTAGCTCTTAACTTGGATATGTGTTATTCATTAATCTTATTTTGCAGCTCCATTGCAATTGCTTGGGCCTCTTGAAGCTTCATTTGGGCATTTTGCAGATCAAGCTGCTCCTTTTTCACGCGTTGCTGTGCTTCTTTTAACTGATGGATCTCTGTTTGTACCTGCTGCTCTGCTTGCAGTAGATGATCTTGTTCGATTTGCAATTGCTCATGAGCCTTTCGCACTTCATTTTGCGCATCTTGTAATGAGCCTTCGTAATTGTTTTCCATGCATTAAGCCTCCTATCATCGTTAAAGCGTTAGTCGTCACTTTATCAATGATTATCTTGCTACCATGAAACATTTTCTATTCATTGTCTAACTTTAATTAGGCTCGACATGGACAATCACATCATAAATTCCATGCACCTTTTTCAGCTCGTTTTCAACAGCAGTTGAAATATCATGGGCATCTCGGATACCTAAATTAGAATTAACGAGAATGACGATATCGACGACTGAATTGTTTCCGTACGCCCTTGCCTTAATATCTTTAACACCTTTTACACCAGGCATCGAGAGGACCGTTTCTTTATATACATCCATTTTCTCGATATCATATCCATCTGTTAAATGGTGTGATGTATCGCGAAAAATTTCCCATGCCGTTTTACAAATGATAATTCCTACTAGAACAGCTGTAATCGGATCTAACCATGGAAGGCCAAATTGTGAACCGATAATACCTATTACTGTCCCGATACTTACTAAAGCATCTGATAAATTATCCTTTGCAGCAGCCATTAGTCCCTGACTATTAATTTTTCTCCCAAGATTTCGATTATAGCGATATACGAAAAACATAATAATCGCACAAAAAAGTCCTGTCCACGCTGAAATTAAATCAGGTGATTCTTGTTGGCCATCAAAAACCGAGAGAACTGCGTTATATAATACTTGAAAACCAACGACAGCCATAATAAAGGATGCCACCATTGATGCGACGGTTTCCGCCTTCCAATGTCCATATGGATGGTCTTTATCTGCTGGCTTTTGCGATACCTTTAACCCAATAAGTACAGCAACAGAGGCAATAATATCTGTCGCGTTATTTAGACCATCCGCTTTCAACGCCTCAGAATGAGCTATATATCCAACGAATAATTTTAACGCAGATAAAACGATATATGTAATGATACTTATAATTACCCCACGCTCGCCTAATTTTAAATCATTTACTTTTGTTTCCATCATTTGCCCTCCACTTTTTATTACTTGAACATCATATCAATTCGAAAGCGTGTGGGTCTACGGCAATCTTGTTTCACTATTCTATACTAGTGATAGAAGGTCAAAAATGTTTCCTTCATTCAAAAATTCAACCTATATCAATTCTTCTAAAATCGACATAAAAAAGATGATGAACTTAACTTATTTCACCATCTTTTTAAAAGCACTATTTTATTTTCTCCTTAAATTCGCACGTCCATTCTCCCAAGTAACAAAAACTTCACATTCAAATAGCTTTGAAAGTCTTTCTTCTGAAATCATATTCTCTGTCAGCCCCGCATCAAATACTTCGCCATTTTTTAATAATAATGTGTGAGTAAATATTGGCAGGATTTCTTCAACATGATGTGTGACGTACAATAAAGTCGGAGCATTTTCTTTTTCATGTATAACTTGAAGTGATTCTAGAAGCTGTTCACGCGCCAGAAAATCTAAGCCAGTCGTCGGCTCATCTAGTATAAGCAGCTCCGGATCAGCCATTAAAGCTCTAGCAATTAATACTCTTTGTTTTTCTCCTTGTGAGAGTGTTTCATATGTACGATCTGCATAAGGTAAACAATGCAGTTCATCTAATAGCCGAATCGCCTTTTGTCTCATTTCATCTGTAACCTCTTCGTATAAACCGATAGAGGCAAACGAACCGCTTAAGACAATTTGATAGGCCGTATCAGAAGGGTAAAGCTTTTGCTGCAGCCTCGCGGAAACTAACCCGATTTTTTGTCTTAGCTTTTCTGCCAAATAATCCCTGCCAAATACCTTCCCTAATACCTCAACATGTCCACTTGTCGGAAAATAATAAGCACAAAGCATATTTAATAAGGCCGTTTTTCCTGCTCCATTCAGTCCATACAGAACCCAATGCTCCCCCTTTTGGATATGCCAACTAATATCCTTTAAAAGCCAGTGACCATCTCTCCTTAAAGAAACATCCTCTAATACAATTATTTTCTTCATTGCCTACTCTCCCCAACCTAAAACGTATTTCTTTTACTTTTTATCCCATCTTACAGGAAAATCAGAAAATTCTCCATTCTTTTCGCTTTCATATTCCACCTTAAAATGGTCACACTATCATTAACGATATTGGAGGTGGTGAATCTATGCCAAATCATGACGAAGAATACACTGATTTTTCAAATGTTGAAAAACAAAGGAATTTTCTAACGGCGGAGGAATATCCAGATGGTCCATATGGTTCCCCTATTCGCAAGGATGAAAAGGTAGAAAATAAAAGCACTCCATGGGAAGATGGCCAACAATATTATAGTAATTTTGCATACGAAAATCGTAATTTACATGAAAATCTCCAAAGGGAATTTCCGGGCTCACACCCAACTCACGATGATAAAACGAAGCGAACCGAAAAACCGTATCAAGATTCTTAAGGAATTAATGCGATCATTCCTTGGTATCCAAAATAAATACCAAAGCCAAGCAGGGAAATACCTGAAATGATCGATATAACTTTTAGGCTCGTATCATTTAAAAACCTACGAAAAAATGTTGTAAGAGCAGCAACAAACACATCCCAAATCGTTAGTCCGACAAAAATCATACAACTGTAAAGTAATAATTGGCTTGTACCAGTTGATTGTGCAGTTTTTGCTAATACTGAACCATATATTCCTAACCAAAACAAAATCGATAATGGACTTGTTATCGACATAATAAAGCCTGTCATAAAGCATTTTGTTAATGACTCTTTCTTACGACTGTACGTTAGATTGACAGAATTGACGCCAATTATGCTTTCGACACCTGAATAAATAAGAATAAAACCGCCAAATAACCAAAGAAAGATTTGCACGATTGGAATATCTAAAAACTGAACCATCCCTAAGTAAACAAGCAGCATAAACAGGGCATCAGCAATCATCGAACCAGCACCGACAATCCAAGCATGCCAAAAACCATTTTTTATTCCTTTATCAAGTCTGACAGAATTAACAGGTCCAATCGGTGCTGCTAGGGAAATCCCTAATAAAATGTAGCTAATGATAATACTAGTATTCAACCTTTCACCACTCTTTTCATATCAACATTCCCCTTATCAATTTTTAATAAGAATGGGACAACTTGTACATTATATGAAAAGCACCGAATGCTATGACTATTCAAATCGAAACCACTTGCTTTAACTGGATTTTTTTCTTTGGTTTTTCATTAAAATAACGGGCATTATAACCAATATCTACTTAAAAAGAGGTGAGGTTCATGGCGAAAGAGCCAGAGCAAATGAGTACGGATGATGCAGTCATCCTTATGTTCTTACAATTAGTCGAAGAAGATGGGGTTGAGGTAAAAGTATCACTAAGTGTAAATGGTGCGATCATTTCCGGGACACTCATTGGCGCAACTGCCTATTACGAAGGAATAACGGAAGCATCGAAGAAATTGCCTGATACGACAATGTCGAAAATCATTTCTAAAAAATTTAACGATTTGAAGGAAGCATATGCAAAACAAAAGAATGAGGAAGCTAAGGAAGAAGCTGAACAATTTTCCCCAACATATATTCACTTAAAGGATGCGAAATATATTAATGGAGCTCATGAGGATGCGCATAACGGGACTTGGTGGAGAGGCAAAATAGCTTCAATAGATGGCTTTTCCTTTGATTCGCTTGTTTAATTATTTCCCATTGCTCCCCCACCCACTTTTTTCTCTCAGGTTGTGGTGGGAGCAAAAAAAAGCTTGTTCTTATTCGTTCGAATTTCATACATTTTCTTCTTACCTTAATTTTTTTTGCAAAGGAGGGATCATATGAGTAAAGTAAGCTGCAGTCCCGGGGCTTCTAATCAGAAGTCTAGTAAGGAGTCAGATGAAGGAAAATTGAAATGGTGGCAATTGTCAATCGTCGGTGTTGGCTGTACGATTGGTACAGGATATTTCCTTGGCTCAGGAATCGGTGTTGGCATTACAGGACCATCGATTGTTTTTTCCTTTCTTCTTGCTGCCTTAGGTACATATACCGTTTTTAATGTACTTGCAAAAATGACTGCTGAGGATCCTCAAGAGGGCTCGTTTTGTTACTATGCAAGAAAGGCATATGGAAAATGGGCTGGTTTTAGCTGTGGATGGAATTACTGGTGCTCTAACATTCTTATTATGGGAAGTCAGTTAACGGCGCTATCGATTCTTTCACGCTTTTGGTTTCCGAATGTCCCTCTATGGTTATTCGCATCAATGTACGCGCTTTTAGCGATTATCGTCGTCTTAACTGGAACAAGTGGTTTCGATAAAATTGAAAACCTCTTGGCGATCATTAAATTTTCCGCGATTATTATGTTCATTATTTTAGCAATTGCTGCCCTATTTGGCTGGATTCATAGTGATAAAAATCCAAATGGGTTCCCACTTAAGATGAATGAGCTTTTTCATGATGGATTTAGAGGATTTTGGGCTTCGCTTATTTATGCGTATTATGCCTATGGAGGGATTGAAGTAATTGGATTGATGGCGATGCAG
This sequence comes from Metabacillus niabensis, assembly GCF_902829255.1. Classification (GTDB taxonomy): domain Bacteria; phylum Bacillota; class Bacilli; order Bacillales; family Bacillaceae; genus Metabacillus; species Metabacillus niabensis. The sequence goes on from NZ_CADEPK010000201.1 coordinate 6,470, forward strand.
CTTAAGGATCGCTCAGATGCACCGAAATCAGGAAAAATTATGCTACTCGGTTTAACAACCGTTTACGTGTTATCACTTGGACTTGCTGTTTCGTTAGTATCCATCGATTTATTTCACGAAAAGGAAAGCCCGTTTGTAACTGCGTTAACAAATTATAATCTACCTTTTTTCCCACATGTTTTTAATGGGGCCATTATCATTGCTGGATTTTCAACGATGACGGCTTCCCTTTACGGTGTCACAAATTTATTAGTTACATTATCTAAAGATGGTGATGCACCAAAGGTATTTGCTAAAAAGCTTAAATTTAAAAACCTTCCATTGGTATCACTTGGACTTGCAACGGTTGGTTTACTCGCATCCATTATTACCGCATTACTATTACCTGGGAAAATTTACGAGTATATAACAACAGCTGCTGGGATTCTCATTTTATATAATTGGTTTTTTATCATCATCTCTTCACTACGAATATTAAAAAGTAAAGGCTGGAGCAAAGTATTATCATATATCGGTATCGCATTAATTGTCGCAGCCATTACGGGAACACTACTTGAAAGAGCCATTCGTCCAGGCTTTTTCGTAAGTATTTTATTTATCGGGATTATCTTTCTCGTTTGCTTAAAAATGAGGAAATATTGGAATCAAGAAAAATCCAAACAAAAGACAAAGCTGAAATATTATTAAATGAATCAAGCTGTTTAATCTAATGATAGATTGAACAGTTTTTTGTTGACGGATAGAAACATACGTTCTATAATGGTGGTAATATTTGGAGAGGAGAACAAAATGCGTCCACCACTTACAAAAAATATCCATTTAGACGAATTCAAACAATATTATTGGCTAAAAAAGGAGCTCCAAGCCTTTTGTAAACAACATGGATTAAGTCCAACAGGCTCAAAGGAAGAACTTACGGAAAGAATTGATGAGTTTTTAAGAACAGGAACTATTATCAAACCAAATCGTACATTAAGCCGTCAAAATGACAAAAACATCGAGCTAAGCTTGGAAACAGTTATTAATGAAAACCATCGCTGTAGCCAGGAAGTAAGGGCCTTTTTCAAATCCATTATTGGTCCAACCTTTCACTTTTCTACTTATATTCAAAAATTTTTCAAGGAAAATATCGGGAAAACCTATCGAGAAGCCATTGAAGCCTGGTATGAAGAGGAAGAACGAAAAAAGGATCCTTCCTATCAAACAAAAATTGGCTCCCAGTTTCAATACAATCAATTTTTTCGTGACTATTTTTCTGACCCTGCAAACAAAGGCCGAAAGCGTCAGGATGCAATAGATGCATGGAATCAGATAAAGAAACAGCCTGGGAGCAATAAATACGTGAGAAGCTAATTTGTAAGTACATTCATTAATATTTCACCTGATTAATAGGGCAAACATAAACCCCGCTTTTCTTACTAAATGCCTACAACGGAAAACTTCTAGTTATTTGTGTCATTAAAAACGACAAATATAGAAATAAACAAAAGCTTAAAGCTCTACCTTATAATTTAACACCAATTCATCACCTGGTACGCCTCTTATGCCCCAGTTATGTTTTGGTGTTTCAAAGATGGTTATTTCTAAATCAATCGTCCGTATTTCTAATACTTCATTGATTTGTTGATACAATAGGTTCATAAGGTTTTTCTTTGCGCTAATTGATCTGCCTTCAAAAATGCTTATTTCAATAACAGTATAAGCATCTGATCTCTCCTCAGGAAAATAAAAATCCTCCCTTTCAAGCGGGAAAAAGCGATGGAATCTTTTTTCAACCGGATATTCAAACGCTTCAACAACACATGAATGAATAATATTTGATAACTCTTGTTTAATCGGATTTAGCTTTTCCTTCAATCCGTAGATTTTTATTTGCGCCATTTTTTTCCTCCTTTTAACACAGCCTCTTTACCTTATTCCGCAAAAAAGTAGTGATTCCTTTATTATTAAGAATGTTTTAAATGCTTACATTATAGTATTGATAAATACACACCCATTATAAATAGTCCCAAATATAATAAAAACCATCAAAGCTTCGTTTCCTTTGATGGTTTAGATAATATGATTTTTAAAATACGAATAAAATTTATTATTGCTTATCAGTGCTTATTAATTCATTGATTCCAAACGATCCGTCAGGAAGAATTTTTACAATTTGTACCGTTTTATAGCTAGCATCTTCCTCACTACCGTCTTGTTGATAAATTGTATATTCATCAAAAGAAGTCACTTGGTATGTTGTATCATCAAGCTTTTTTACTTCTTCAATTTCAATACTTAACAGGTCCTCTGTAATCCCTTTTTCATTTAAATAGGTTGTGTATTCCTTTTGTTCATTGTACTTTTTACCTGAAGGGTCAATATACCCCTCTACTAAAGAAAAATCTTCTGCATTTATAGCAGCAACACTTGCATACATATATTCCTCAACAAATGAAGCAATTTTATCTGTTGATGCCTCAGTTGAAATTGTACTATTTCCCCAATTTGTTTGATACATTTTTGGATCTTTTTCTTTTATTTCCTTCACATGATCTGTTCCATATCCAAAGGAAGACTCCATCCCATTAATTAACCATTTCTTTTGCTTCTCATTATACTCAAGAGAATACCTTCTGTTTACTTCCACTTTCTCTAATTCAGGTGTTACTCCCTCATAATATAATCCCTCATTATAGCTTTGCAGCACCTCTACATCAGCAACCCATTTATCTTCAGAAAAATAAACATTGAGCGAATCGAGGGCAAATATTGTGCCTAAGTATTGGCCTTTATAATATTGCTCCATCTCCTGGCTATAAGCAATGCTCTCTGCAATGACATCTTTGTAACTGTCTGTTACTGTTGTTAATTTATTCGTACTTCCTGTAGTAAACGCAACTAAATTTTCAGTTGAATACGTAGCAATTTGATTAAAGATCGCATCCTGTAGCTCAATGCTTTGACCAAGATTAACGGGAACCTCACGATCTGTAATCGGAATTTCAGCTGTTTTAACCTTTCCCCATGGCAATGTTGCCTCAATCTGAATGTTCATCGAGCCATCGACTAGCACAGGGCCAAAGGTTGGGGTTTCAATCGGATTAATCTTCACATCTTTACCATCAATAAATAATGCTGCTTTTACACTAGGATCAAAGGAATCAAGATTAACTGTCACATCTTCCCCATCCAAGTACATATCAAGCTCAACCTCGTTACCACTGTTTACAAGTGAAATATTTTCCGATTTTTTCAAATCAACAAAATCTGTTTTTAATGTTGCTTGTACCTTGTAGTTACCTGGAAGATATGGACCATATGTATGTTGAAAATCATCTTCATCAGCTTTACCGATTTCTTTGCCATCAAACGATAATTGAGTATCTTTGTAGTTCGTAGTAATCGTTACAAATACTTCTTCTACTTCTAATGTATATTTATCAAAGAAAAGTGCGGTTTTCCCATCCTTCTTCAAATTTATAACACCGTTATCCAAATTTCCTTCAGCAAAGAAATCAATTAAATCATTACTACTTCTGTAAGTATGATTGTCCAAATACTTGGACTGCTCCTCTAAATTATCAATTAAGTCGCTAACCTCATCAGGGTGTTTTTTATAATAGCTTACAAAGCCCTTTACACTCGATTCACTAATCGTTAACTGAGGATCATCCGAATGGAGCAGTTTTGCTACTTTCTTCTGATCTCCATCGATAAGCGCCTTTTCAAAGCTTTCAATCATTCGGTTCTTGTCTGTTAAGGTTTCCCCTGTTTTATAAGCACCAAATAGTAAAATAACCACAGCACCAATTCCAATTAACAGCATCTTTGTTTTTTTTGCCATTTTTTGTGCTGGCACTGGTTGTTGTGAAATCTGAGTTGTTGCTGGTGCTTGACCTTTAACAACTGTTCCACAAGAAGGACAAAAGGCTGCACCCTCCTTTAGCTGTGTTCCACATTCATTACAAAATAACATCTTTTTCATTGCCCCCTAAAATTGTTTACCTTTCTTCGCGGAGCATCGCAAAAATAAGCTCCTCTTCATTTACTATCGGCTCATTCCCCTGTTTATTTAAGTAAGATTTCGCTTCTTCTAGAGTCCCGGTAAATTCAATGCCCCCTTTTTTAAGCACCCCGATACGTTTACATATCGTTTTAATCTCGCTCATATCATGTGTTGTATAAACAATTGTCTTCCCTGCAGCTGCTAAGCTTTTCATATATTCATTGATTTCAAGCTTTGATTGAAGGTCGATTCCAACAGTTGGTTCATCCATTAGCAAAATGTCAGGGTCATGCATTAAGGCGACTGCAATATTCAATTTCCGCTTCATCCCGCCAGAAAGCTTTGAAAGCTTTTCATTCCATTTATCCTGTAATTTCACTTCCTCACACGCTTCAAGCATTCTTGCGACACTTACTTTTGTTTTTAGGAACTTACTCCAAAATTTAAGGTTTTCCTTTACCGTCAATTCGTCCCAAAGGGCAATATCCTGTGGCACATACCCGATCATTTGTCTAACCTGCTTCGTTTGTTTATGGATGTCGAGCCCTTTCATTGTCACGGTTCCCTTAGAAGGCTTTACCGTTGTCGTTAAAATCGATAATAATGTTGATTTACCAGCACCATTTGGCCCAAGTAGTCCAAATATTTCTCCAGCATTTATTTGAAGGGAGACACCTTGTAAAATCTTCTTTTTCCCGTAGTTATGGTGAACTTGATCAATTGTTATCACTTTTTAACAACCTCCATATTGAGCTACCCCATAATAGAATCGCCATTGCAATAATAAGCAGAAGCTTGAAGATCTCTTCAGAAATCATCATATTAGGCTTGAGTAGCAGTGCTTGAGGGAATATACTTACCCATGCTTGAAAATCCCTGACGATTTCGTTAATCGGGAAAAGACTCCCACTAAAAACTGCCATTATCAAGCTTATTAAAACGCCAAACACATAATAGCTTCCGATATGATGAATAACGCTTGCTGAAAAAATCGCTAATCCAATACTAAAAAACAGATATAATACCATCATGAAAAGTAATAGCGATTCACCTTCAACGATGTGTAACCTTGTAAACAGAAAAAAACTTCCACAAGCTTGCACCGCTTGAAGGAAAAAGACCGCTGCTGATGTTTGCAGTAAATAACTCGGTAATCCTTGATACGTTGTTTTCATCCGCTTGAACAGCATGTTTTCTTTTATCATCCAATCGGATTGGAGAAAACAAATGATGAGCGTAAAAAATCCCCATAGGCCGATATAAGGCTTAGCAATCGCTTCATCCTCCGCAACAGGCTGGCTAGAGCTCGCTCCAGTCATATAGTCAATTGTCATAAGTGGTTGAGGCTCCCATTGTTCAATACTTGAATAAGCAAACGCTTCATTCCACGCTTCCTTTATCTCTTGTCTTTCCATCCCAAATTGCTTATATATTTGTCCTACTTGATTTGCTGCTTTAATCGAGCTTGTGATTCGGGTTACTTCGCTCGCAATCACTTCTCGTACAATCGTATAGGCAATAGAGGACGGTGCAATTTTCATTTCAATGATCTCTTCACGCTTTTCTTTTAAAAGCTGCTGCTGGAAATTCTTCTTAAAAACAAATACACTATCAATCTCTTTTCTTTCCAGCATTTTATCCGCTTCCTCAATCGTTGTTTCAATGATGGCCAGTCTTTTTTGCTCCTTTACTCGGTTTATTATCGAGGAAGATAAGCTAGAGCCATCCTCATCAACAATTGCAATCGGGATAACCAAATCCTCCTGCTGTGATTCGAGTAATGTGCCAAACAGCATCGTGATAACAGCCGGAGCAAGGAAAAAAAGAAGGATACTCGGTTTTTTTATCATTTGCTTACATTTTGCGAAAAATATCCTCATTACTTTCCCCCTCCCTTTACTGTACGAATCATCGTCACGATCTTTGTTAACACGATGAAGAAAAACGAAACTAGTAAAAACGTACAAACATAATTCCAATAGGAAAATGTCGTTATATCCTCAATCATTAAAAATATGAATTTAAGCACCCATGTATTAATCGAAAACATGCTAAGCTGTTGAAGCCATTCCGGATAATAGATTTGTGGGATAAGATGTCCCCCTGTAATAGCACCAAACAGAATAATTAGCATCCCGATCGTTTGAAAATAACTCTCACGGACTACGATGGACTGGATTAGCATAAATATTGACGTAAACAATAGAGACATTGTAAAAATCGCACAAACTAAATACAATTTGTTTACGTAAGGAAATACATTACCGATATAAAAGATTGATATAGCAAGGAGGAGTCCGCTTATAAAGACTAGAATAAAACTTGATAAGCATGTAGCAGCTGTTGTCTGAAATAAAGTAACCCCTAGTGAATTTAATCGTTGCTTCACCGCTTGGATGATTTGCTTATTGACGAGCATCGTTCCAATAAATGACCAAATCATTAAAAGTAGCACAAAAAAGGAACCTACATAATAATGGACCATGCTTTCCTGAAACAGGACAGGTTGTTCAATTTCTGAGTAAATTTCATTTCTGCCTAAAACATGTAAAGAATAGGAAATGATTGCTCTTTTGACCGCCTCAGATCGTTCGCTCTTTGCAACATCTATTTTCTTCATAAAGTCGTTAACTGTATTTATCCCACTTTGGGCTGCAGATGTATAGTTTGCTGCGCTATCCATCACATATTTAACCATTTGTGCTTGTAATGGCTGCTGTTCATTTCCGATTACTGTTACAGGTGTATTAATACCGTTTGTTGCATCATGACTAAACCCTTTTGGAATGATTATCATTGCAGCGATTTCGTTCTCCTCAAGCAACTTGCCTGCTTTTTCCTTATCAACCTGCATCGTCTTCATGATTTTATTGAAATCATCATTTTCCGTTAGCTGTTGAATGACGAGTCTTGTTTCTAGCGTAGGGTCGTTGTTTACTATCGCAACCTTAAACGAATCCATTCGATTGTCATCCTGTAAAACGGACATTCCGATAAGAACGAATAAGCATAAAAAGAGAATAGGACACAACCATAAAAATATCGCTGTTTTCCTATTTCCCCAAAGAATTTTCAATTGAAAAGCTGTAAAAACAAATATATTTTTCATGACAAAACTCCCGTGAGTTCATATCTACTTTAAATTCAGTATGTAGCGATTTCTATTAAACTTTTCTTCTCGTTTCCGCTCCATTGAAAAGTTTACCTTAAAAACAACAATGTTATTAAAAAGAGCCAATAAAAAAAGGAAAGACATCCAAATGATTGGATGTAGCATTCCTTTCTTCAACATATGTTTTAGTAGCTCTCTAGAAGTTCCTCATCGAATAATTCATCTTCATAATAGCCATCCTCATAGAACAATTCATCTTCGTAATACTCTTCACCAGAATAATCCTCTTCATAAGTACCCATCATGTCTTCATAGCTGAAGCCGAATTTTTCGGCAAGCTCCATCATATTATTGTAAACTTCCTCTTCAATTGCATAAATGTCCTCTTCAGTAATTTTTGCAATATTTAATCCTTCAGATGAATCATTATTTAATTGAGGTAAGTCAGCTTTCTTTTTCAGCTTTGTTTTTGAATCAATCGTAAACATGATTGATCCTGCATCATATTCATCCTCAATATTGAGCTCAATTTCATACTTTTCATTCGAGTATTCCTTTTTCAAATTGACATCCCTTGTTTCGACGACTGTTCCAGACAAACCAGAAGGCATATCATAAATCGCATCATCGGACGCTTCTATTTTAAATTCATGGTTAACTGTTTGCTTACTTCCTGATTTTCCTTTGTAGTTTGAAGTAATTGCTACATCAACCTTACCGTCCGATACACCGTATGACGTAGAAGAAATGGATATCTTTCTCTTCTCAATTGTATTATCTGCTTTCTTCACATCTATATCGTTGCTCATTTCAAAGGCAACTTCTGTTTCGTCCTCTTTTGAACCAGCTTTAATCTTTAATTCTTCATATCTATTATCATTTTTCAGCGGAACATTTTTGCTTGTTAATACAAGATCAGCATCTGAGGATTCATCTCCAAATCCAATTGTTAACTTACGGTCAACAACTTGCTCTTTATTATCGATTAATAGCTCCGACTTAATTCCTCTTAACACTGGTGAATCCTTTAAATCTTCTTTTGCATCTTTTAAGCCCTCAATTAGCTCTTCTTTCATTTCCTTCGCATTTAATTCTTCTGCACTAGCTTCATCAAGTGATACCGCCAGCTCTGAAAGCTTCTCCACTCGTTTAACGAGCATATTGTGTAATTCAGTATCTTTAATTAAGACATCGATAAAATCAATCATAAATTGATTTGACTCTTTTGGAGACATTTCAAATGTGACTTTTCTTAGTTTTAGCTCTGTACCATCATGTTTATAGTTGATTCCTTTTTCAAGACTAAACTGCTCATCTTTTAAATGTGATAATAAAAATTCTGTGTATTTTTTCTGTAAATGCTCTTTTTCTTTATCTGTTAATTTTAATTCGTTTAAATCAATATCTGCTAGTTCCAACGTTTCTGGACCATCATAGCTAGGATCAAGCATTCTCATCGCTTCGCCAAATTCATTGAAATTCACATATAAAAATTTCTCATATAGAGCAGGTATTTTTAAACCTAGCTGTTCCTTAGATTGGTAAAGCTCTACATTTACAGCTTCCTCATCTGCAAGATTAACTCCTAGTGAATAATAGCCTTCATTTGTTAAAGGGCTTATTTCTGTTTTTGTCGTCAGTGATGCTTCACTTAAAATATCTTTAACCATTTGTACATCAGGGTCTGATTCCAATGATTCAATTTCAAAATTCCCACTTAAAGTCGTTTCATTGCTTGAAGGCTTTTCTAATGTCTTTTGGTTAAATTCAATTAAATCACCATAATGACTATCGACATCTTCGGCCACTTGTTTTAATGAATTAATTTCTGAAAGCAAATATAGCTCTTTCGGTGATTTATGCAAAATAAAACCGGCTGCTGTACCTGCTCCAGCAAGAACAACAATACCAGCAATAATCAGTGCTTTTTTTAGTGTAAAAGGCTTTTTTACCTTTGATACGACTTGTGGTTGATTATTTCCTGTTTCTAAATTTGCTGCTGTCTCTTGCTTCGCTGTTTCGATTACTTCCTCAATTTTGGTACCACATGATGGACAAAACTTATCATTCGCCTCATACTGTGTACCACAATTTGCACAATACATGAATGTTACTCCCCCTAAAATCTCATTTATCTATTTAACTGCCAGTATAAATCTACCATCGTATTGAAAAGGTATAGGTTAAAAACTAACAGTGTAAATCAAAACATACACTTTACTATGCTATGCTATTTACCAACCGTATTTTCTGCTGTTTCAATATTTAAGTTTGTCTCTTTTATCGATTGAAGCTTGAAGGATAAGATTCTCTTTACTGCCTCATCAATTCGCTCCTCAGATAATTTCTTTTCTTGAACAGCCTTCTGAATTCCCTTAAACACTTCTTTTTGGCTTTCAAGCGTATGGCATACTAATAAAAGGTCAGCACCTGCATCAATTGCACTAAAGCCTAAATCTTCATAAGTAAAGTATTTATTTACAGCACCCATCTCTAAGTCATCTGTTACAACAATTCCTGTGTAACTAAGCTTTTTTCTTAACAGCTCACTTATAATAACTCGTGAAATGCTCGCTGGGTTTTCTTTATCATAAGCTGGGTATTTAATATGTGTGACCATTGTAAAAAATGAACGGTGATCAACCTCATCTATCATTTTTTTGAATGGATAAATATCATTATTTTCTAGATCCAATTGATTCGCCTCAACTGATGATGTTTCATGATGAGGATCGATATTGCTTCGGCCATTTCCAGGAAAATGCTTTAATGTTGCCGTTATACCTGCATCGGTAAAACCGGCGATAGCCTGCTCTCCAAGCTCAGCCGTTTTCTTAGGATCAATGCCAAATGAACGGGAATCGGTTTCAGATAAATCTAATACTGGTGCAAAATTCACATGAATCCCCATCGTTTTTAACTCTTGACCATTTTTTAATGCTGAATCATAAACCGCTTGACTGCTACCGTTTTTCCCTAATTCCTGTTGGGAAGGAATATTCGATACTTTATCCCGCATCCGCACAATTTGACCACCCTCTTGGTCAATGCTAATTAATAAGGGAATCTGCTTAGCGTTATTTAATGCAAGCTGCTGTAAATCATTGCTTAGCTTTGTCACTTGGCCAGGTGATTCCATGTTACGATCGTAATAAATAATGCCGCCAACTTTATATTCATTTATCATCGTTTTTGCATGGTCATTTATTTCTTTCCCATCAAAGCCAATGACCATCAATTGTCCGATTTTTTCTTCCAACGTCATCTCTGCTAACAAATCATCAACCTTTTCCTCGATCGAGGTATCTGTTTGCTTCTGTACTTGAGAGAAGGTTGATACTTCTTTATTACGGTCAGCTTTCTGATTGGTTTCCTTTTTTGTTAAATTTTTCGTTGAATCTGTATGTTGTTCTGCCTTTTGATTCCCTGCAGCATTTTCAGCTTGATTGCTATTTGCTGTAAAAAAATATCCACCTATTATAACTAGGACGATTAATAAAAGCAGGAAAGGCATGAAACGAATCATTCTTTTAGATTTACGTCTATTTTTCATTATTCCGTTCTGGACGCTAGTTTTTCTAATTGGGCTTTCTCAAGCTTCCAACCATCACTTTCCTTTACTAGGTTCCAGGTTCCACCCCATTCTTGGACTAATGTACTACCATCTTCTTGCTCATCATATGATGTCATTTCAACATATGCCTTAGCTGTAGTATCATCAACACTTGTAATATTTAACATTGTTACCGTATCATTTATATTCTGTTCGAGACCTTTTGTCCATCCATCAAAAGTAACTTTTGATTTATATGAACTAGAGAAAAAGTCATAGGCCGATTGAAAATTGTCATTTGAAATCGAATGATAATGCCCGAGAATCACTTCTTCAATCGCCTCTGTCTCAGTTGAAGCATCAATACTATCATAGTCCTCATTAGCCTCAAGCATACTTCCCTCTTGGTCTTCGAAAAATAGTTCCGCGTCTGTTGTATTTTCTTCTAAGGTTACAACATTGCTTTTCTTTTCTTCATCGCCAAATTTCCTTTGTGCATAAATTTTAAGTGAACCATCTAATGGAACAGGACCGAATTCTTCGAGATCTCCTATTTTCATTTTTGTGCTTTTATCGTTCACATAAAGTACCGCATCATCATAATTCGAATAAATATAGACATAATGATTAGACCAGTCAAATTCCAATAAGGCTGTTTGCTCAACAAAGTCTTCGGTATTCAGCTTTTCGTCAGCTTCAACCTTTCCATATTCACCATTAATAACCGCTTTTACCGTATACTCACCTGGTAGCAACGGTCCAATTTGCTCTTCCTCTTCAATGGTTGCTTTTTTTACATCATTTACATAGATTTCCGTCTTTTCACTTTCAGAAGCAACATCAATATAAAAGGTTTGGATTTTGATTTTATACGAATTAAACAACACCCACTTTTTCCCATCCTCTTTTAATGCTGCAAATGGAGATGGCTCCTCAGACGATTTCTCATCTTCTAAAGCAGCAGCATCTGATAAAAGTCCATCAGCTATTGATGTAATCATTCTTGGATGCTCATGTAAATAATTAAGAAATGCCTTTGTTTCTTTATCATTTGCCTTTACTTCATATTGACCTTCATTAATATACTTCTTAACCGTTTTAACATCTTTTTGGTCAACCGCGTCGATAAAGTGTTCAGCTACCTTCGTTGGAGATGTCATCTCTCCTACAACATAATAGCCTCCTGCCAATAATGCGACAACAACAACACTAACAATGGCGATTATTTTTGATATTTTGCTTTTAAAAATGGGCTGCTTTGACAGATCTGAACTACTCATTTTTTCTTGAACTGGCTTTGATGAAACACTATGTGCCTGCTTATTTTCATTTGCATGATTTCGTTTCACCGGCTCACCACATTCAGCACAAAATTGCTGCCCCTCAATCAATTTTGTGCCACAGTTACGACAATATTCCACTTGATGTCACCCTATCTCTTAAACGATGTTTTTATTTAAGCGTGAAAACAAAAAAATAACCCTTCTTTCCTTTGAACAAAAGCAAGCGACACCTGCATGTGACGCTTGCCTTAAATTTGATTAAAAATCAAAATCATTAAATAATTTCGTTAAATCAATGTCTCCCGAAACTAAACTATCAGTGAAATTGTTTAGTACAAAACTTGTAATTATTAAAATGACAATAAACATAATGATCGTTCCATAAATACCATCTAGTCCGAAAGGAACATCCTTTTTGAAGCTATAAATAGTAAATGGAACGACAAATAATAAACCTAAAAGTCCGAAAAACCATACATATAAGAAGATATCAACTTTAATAATTGAAAGAATAAGAGCAACTAATAATAAAGCTGTTGGTACAATTGAAAATGCTCCAAATCTAGCGATTAACTCTTTAATGTTAAGTTGAACTCTACCAAGCTTAATCACTACAAATGTAAGAAGTACAATAATTGCAATAATAATTAAACTATAAAAAATTGGTTTTAATACGGAAGAAAATCCAGGTTG
>NZ_CADEPK010000202.1 GCF_902829255.1 Metabacillus niabensis
ATCTAATATATATACTCGCTTCCTTAATTTATTTTACGAAAAAGGTGATGTTTATATGTATCAATTAGCACTATAATTGAACCAAATCATACATGACATTATATAAAACTTCAATATTATTGTTGGATTTTCTTACAAAAAAAAGAGGCACCAAATAATTTTGGCTTAGCCTCTTTCCCCTATTTCCTATTAAATTTATACTTCTTCACAATACTCTTCAAAAGCAGATTGTAGATTAGCAACAACTGACATTGGATCATGTCCTTCAATTTCATGACGTTCTACCATTTTTACTAACTTACCATCCTTTAATAATGCGAAAGATGGTGAAGAAGGTGGATAGCCAGTAAACATTTCTCTTGCGCGGGCTGTAGCTTCTTTATCTTGACCTGCAAATACAGTCACAAGCTGATCTGGACGCTTATCGTAATGAATAGCATGTGCTGCAGCTGGACGAGCAATTCCTCCTGCACAACCACAAACACTATTTACCATCACGAGTGTTGTACCTTTTTTATTAAGTGCTTCATCTACCTCTTCAGCCGTTTTTAATTCAGTATATCCTGCTGCAACAATTTCCTTACGAGCTTGCTGCACAACGTCATTCATAAATATGTTAAAATCCATACTCACGTTGAACATCTCCTTTTATATGATGATGTTTATTTTACCAAGCTTATACCGGATTGAGCAAATAGAAACTCCTTTTCTCAATTTACTATAAATAAAATCATACTTTATTTGGCATCAAATAAAAAAAGATTAATTAATTCAAGAGCACTTGCAGAAACACTTTTCTTCCCCTTTATAATATTTTCTTCGTAAATTTCGAGCTGTTGTTTAACTTGTGGATGCTGGTAGAAACGGTCAGAAAGTTCTTGTTTTATTAAATCATGAAGCCAATTCCATTTTTGTTCATCACGTCTTTTATCAAAAATATTCGATTCTTTTGTATATCTTTCAAATTTATTAATTATGGTCCATATTTCATCAATACCTGCTTCATTTATTGAAGAAGCATTTACAGCCTGTGGAGTCCATCCTAACGTATATGGAGTAATATAACGAAGCATCTGATTGTACTCATGCATTGTCATGATTGCCTTTTCCAAATTTTCTCCATCTGCCTTATGAACAACAATTAAATCTGGTAATTCCATAATGCCTCTTTTTATTCTCTGAAGATCATCTCCGGCGCCAGTTATAACTAGAAGTAAGAAGAAATCAACCATTTCTCTTACAACATACTCCGCTTGCCCAACTCCCATCGTTTCTACTAAAATGACATCATAGCCAGCCGCTTCACATAAAATAATTGTTTCTCTCGTTTTTCGATTTACTCCGCCTAAATTCCCTCCAGATGGAGATGGTCTAATAAAAGAATTTGGATGTTTTGCTAGTCGTTCCATTCGTGTTTTGTCACCCATTATGCTTCCTTTGGAAACTTGGCTGCTTGGGTCAATTGCAAGTACGGCAACACGATATCCCATATTGCATAAAAAACAACCAAATGTATCAATAAATGTACTTTTTCCTACTCCTGGTATCCCGGTAATCCCGATCCGAATAGATTCCTTTTTTTGTGACAGCAATATTTCGATAATTTTTTGCGCTTTTAGAAAATGTTTACTATTATTGCTTTCTACTAGTGTAATTGCTTTTGCTAACATAACGCGATTGCCGTTTAAAATGCCTTCAATAAAATCCTCAACCTCTAAATCACGATTTTTTAATCTATAATCCTCCATGCTTAACCCTCATAACCAAACATTTCAAATAATCGATCGATAATTTTCAATGCTGCTATAGGTAAAATCGTTCCTGGCCCAAAAATTTCAGCGGCTCCCATTTCAAGTAATTCTTTATAATCTTTATAAGGTATCACTCCACCAACAATTACAATAATGTCATCTCGCCCTTGTTTTCTTAATTCGCTTATTAGCTGTTGCAATAATGTCTTATGTCCCGCAGCTAACGAACTCATCCCGATTATATGAACATCATTTTCAACTGCTTGTCGTGCAGTCTCTTCGGGTGTTTGAAAAAGGGGACCGATATCTACATCAAAGCCTAAATCTGCATATGCTGTTGCAACGACCTTCGCACCACGATCATGACCATCCTGACCCATTTTGGCTATTAATATTCTTGGCCTTCTACCTTCTAGTTCATAAAATAAATCGATTTTATCCCTAACTTTTCTTATGTCTTCTTCATTATCATATTCACTTTGATAGATACCACTTATTGAACGAATAACAGCTCGATGACGTTTACTAACCTTTTCAATTGCTAATGATATTTCACCTAATGTTGCCCGATTTCGAGCTGCTTCAATTGCTAATTCAAGAAGATTTCCATTCTCAGATGCTGCTGCTTTCGTAATTGCATTTAACGACTCTTCAACAAGTTTTGAATTACGACTCTTTTTTAAATGATTTAGCTTTTCGATTTGTTTATTTCTAACTTCTTGTTGATCAATTGTTAGGATATTGAGGGATTCTTCATTGCGTAACCTAAATTTATTAACACCGATAATCAATTCTTTTCCGGAATCAATTTTAGCTTGTCTTCTTGCGGCTGCTTCCTCAATCCTCATTTTAGGAAGCCCCATTTCAATCGCCTTTGTCATACCACCAAGTGATTCAATTTCACTAATATGAGAGTTTGCCCGTTCAATTAATGATTTTGTTAATGACTCTACATAATAAGAACCACCCCAAGGGTCAATAACACTAGTTATGCCAGTTTCCTCTTGTAAATACAATTGGGTATTACGCGCGATTCTGGCGGAAAATTCAGTAGGTAAAGCAATAGCCTCATCCAGTGCATTCGTGTGAAGTGACTGCGTATGTCCCATAACTGCTGCATGTGCCTCCATACATGTTCTTACAATATTATTAAATGGATCCTGCTCAGTTAAACTCCAGCCTGATGTTTGACTATGAGCACGCAACATGAGAGATTTCTCGTTTTCAGGATGAAATTGCTTAACCAACTTAGACCATAAGTATCTTCCAGCTCTTAGTTTTGCAACTTCCATGAAATAGTTCATTCCAATTGCCCAGAAAAATGATAATCTAGGAGCAAATTGATCAATATGGAGCCCAGCCCTTAATCCAGTTCTTATATACTCAATCCCATTTGCCAGTGTATAGGCTAACTCTAAATCTGCCGGTGCACCTGCCTCCTGCATATGATAGCCTGAGATGCTAATGCTATTAAATTTCGGCATATGTTTTGCCGTATATCCGATAATATCTCGAATAATTCTCATTGAAGTTTCTGGTGGGTAAATATACGTATTACGTACCATATATTCTTTTAAAATATCATTTTGGATAGTCCCTGTTAATTTATGCTTAGCCACTCCTTGCTCCTCAGCTGTTACAATATAAAACGCCATAATTGGTAAAACTGCTCCATTCATTGTCATAGAAACTGACATTTCGTCTAATGGAATTCCTTCGAATAATTGCTTCATATCCATAATAGAATCGATTGCTACTCCAGCTTTCCCTACATCGCTAAATACGCGAGGGTGATCGGAATCATAGCCACGATGTGTCGGTAAATCAAAAGCGACTGACAGTCCTTTTTGACCATTGGCAAGATTTTTTTTGTAAAATTCATTGCTTTCTTCTGCTGTAGAAAACCCAGCATATTGCCTGATTGTCCATGGCCTATTAATGTACATCGTTGCATATGGTCCTCGTAAAAAAGGGGTTATTCCAGGATACGTACCTATGTGCTCAGCCGTTTTAAGATTCTCATTTGTATAATGATTATCAATCGGTATCTGTTTATTTGTTTGAAAGATTGACTTTGTTTTTCCTATAGGGACCATTTTAATTAGCTTAGCATTTGCTAGATCACGTCGCTTCATTTAGAGTTACCCCCAATAATTGATGCAATCTTTTAAGAAATATATAAGAATCAGTAGATTCTGAAAGCATATGAAATCGTTGTAAGCCCTTTAATTCTCCTGCAACCTTGTTTGTTCCTACATAATAAATTTCCTTTGTTTTACACTTTAAAAGTTTCGCAACAAAATTTTCATTCATCTTTTGATATTCTTTATCAGAACCACATAATATGACAATATTAACCAAATACTCCCTTTCAAAATCGCGGATTACATTTGCTTCAATCCCACCAGAAGCGAGTAAATTTACAACAAATTCAAATCGAGACTTATAATCTCTTAACTCTCCAAATTGCATAACATCCACCTTTGGATAGTGTCCAAATCTTTGAAAATGGTCTTCTGCAGCAAATCTTAGCCTCTCAAAGTGTTCAATTAAACGAGTATGCTGTAATATTTGTATTTGATTTGCTTGAATCTTTGGAAGAAGTTTTGGGACAACATTTTTTTCTTCTACAAATTGAATTACTTCTCGAAAAGTAGTAACCTGCTTACTCATGATTTTATTTATTTTTTTCACTTTTCTCTTTTCTCGTTCTTCTTTTTTTTGTATTGGAGCGAGCTCAATAAATTTATTTACACCTATTATTGTTGTTTTCTGTTGATTTATATCAATTTGTCTCTTTGCAAATGTCCTTTTTAGCTCATTTTGTGGTATGCCCTTTTCAAGTGCAGTGTAAAACCCACCATTTTTATCTATTTTTTTTATTTCCTCCCAAGCATGATTAGCTAATTCATTTGTTAATGATTCAATGTAGTATGAACCACTAGCTGGGTCTACTACTTTAGATAAATGATTCTCTTCTTGAAAAATAAAATGGATATTTCTCGCAATTCTTCCTGCAAGATCGTCTTGCTTTTGTGAAACATAATCAAATGGGGTAATCGTTAATTCATCTACGCCTGCAGCAACTGCGGAAAAGCCTTCAGTCGTAGTTCGGAGAAGATTCATATGAATGTCAAAAGCAGCTTTATTAAAGTTAGATGTAATTGCATGAAGATAAAGAGGATCATCTCCGTTTCTATCTCCAATTGCAGATAATAGTGACCCCCAAATATGCTTTGCAGCTCGGAACTTTGCTATTTCCATAAAAAATTGAGAACCAATTGCAAAGGATATTACTGTATTTTTGGCGATTGTTGTTAATGACACTCCACGATTCAAAAGCTCATTTATAATATCCAGTGCTTGTGAAAAAGTAAAAACTAATTCCTGCAATGAAGTTGCACCTGCTTCATGGAAATTATTGCCCTTAATTAATAAGCAGCGAATCTGACAATGATTCTCTTCACACCAGTTCATTGCTTCGGCTAAATAATCATATTTATCGGATAGTGGAATGGAAATTTCTTCCTTTAACAGAACCTCTTCAAATGGGTCAAACGCAATTGTTCCAATTGGTTCTTTATCATGTTTCTTTCCGTTAAAATATTGAAACAATAGTGGCATTAATTCCTGTTTTGAACCAACATCAATTAAAAATGAGCTTTTACTGATATCAATTTGGCCGAAAGCTTTTTCTACACCCTTCATATCATGAATTTGAAGATTTTTAAAATAAAAGGAGTTCTGTCCCCTCTCAATTGCATATCTGACCTGTTTACTTATCTCTTCACTAGTTTCACCTTTAATTTCCTGACTACATTTCCAACAATTATTTGCCCGATAGTAACTGTTTTCTGTCCAATATTGGACATTTTGTATAGTTGTATAGATTGGTTCAATCTTAATCCCTTCATAGGTTGATGAATAAAGAGCTTCAAAAGGTCTATCTTTCAATGCCTTTATTGCCTCTTCTTCCCACAGTTTCCTTTTCCCTTTTTCCTCTGAATGATTGTGCTTCACTTCCATTTTGGAAGTTCACCCCCTTATGGCAGGAATCTATTCTTATCATAGATTTTATGCAGGAGAAAGAAGCAAATGTATGTTTTATTGGTTTGTCTAAAATAATGATGCTAAAAGCAAACTTAAAATAAAAAGAGTCTAACTCATAACCGATCTATAAAATGCTTTGATCGTTATGAATCAGACTCTATATCATTGGACTATCATTATTAATAGATGGAAGTATTTTCATCTGAAGTCGATTCTAATATTTCTTTTACCCGTGCTAAGAATCGTCCACAAATGACTCCGTCTAAAACCCGATGGTCGAGAGATAAACAAAGATTAACCATATCACGGATGGCGATCATCCCATTGATAATAACAGGTCTTTTTACAATTGTTTCAACCTGTAAAATCGCTGCTTGAGGATGGTTAATAATCCCCATTGATTGAACAGAACCAAATGAACCTGTGTTATTTACTGTAAAGGTTCCTCCCTGCATATCCTCTATACTAATTTTCCCACTACGGACCTTTGCAGCAAGTTCTGTAATGTCTCGAGCAATTCCTTTAATTGTCTTTTCGTCAACTGCCTTAATTACCGGAACAAATAACGAATCATCTGTTGCTACCGCAATTGAGATATTAATTTCATTTCGTTGTATAATTTTGTCCCCTGCCCACATTGAATTAATTTGCGGGAATTCCTTTAATGCTTTTGCGACAGCTTTAAGGAAAAATGGGAAAAATGTTAGGTTATAGCCTTCTTTTTTCTTAAACTCATTCTTAACCTTATTACGATACTCTACTAGATTTGTTACATCTACCTCAATCATCATCCAAGCATGAGGCGCTTCATGCTTGCTACGTACCATATTTGCTGCTATCGTCTTACGAACCGCTGTAACCGGTATTTCGATATCTCCTTGATGTATGCGAGGTGTTTGCGTTTTAGGTAACTCAATCGCTTGATTGCTCGGCTGCTCAATAACCGGTTTACGATTTTGTTGCTCCTCAATTGCACCACTTTCAATAAAATTCATAAGATCTTTTCTCGTAATTCGACCACCAGCACCTGTTCCATTCACTAAATCTAAATTAATCTCATGTTCCTGAGCTATTCTTAAAACCGCTGGAGAATACCTTTTTTTATTTGAGTCATCCTTATCGTGAGAAGAAGGCTCACTGTTTGAAGAAATACTTTTATTTGCAGCTAATTTATCGACTTCTACCTTTTTGGGTTCGTCTTCCTCTACTTCAATCGTACAAATAATTTCACCTACAGCTAATGTTTGCCCTTCTTCTGCTATAAGTTCTTTAATAATCCCTGAAAAAGATGATGGAATTTCAGCATTTACTTTATCTGTTGTAACTTCTGCAAGTGGTTCATACTTATTCACTTTATCACCTATCGATACAAGCCAATTGCTGATAGTTCCTTCTGTAACACTTTCACCTAATTGGGGCATTTTAATTTGTTCTATCGCCACTATGTAACCTCCTAGATTAACAAGCTATCCATATACATGGAAAAAGTAATGTCACTAATCGATGTCTAGTGTTTTTTACATTATATGTTTAACTCGCTAAGTCCATTAAAATTCAGCAAGCTTACGCATTGCTTCTTCCACTTTATCCGGATTAATTAAAAAATATTTTTCCATTGATGGTGAAAATGGCATTGCTGGGACATCTGGTCCAGCTAATCTCATAATCGGAGCATCTAAATCAAACAAGCAATTTTCAGCAATAATTGCTGCTACTTCACCGATAATACTACCTTCCTTATTATCCTCAGTAATTAACAATACCTTACCTGTCTTTGAAGCAGCGTCGATTATTGCTTGTTTATCTAAAGGATAAATTGTTCTTAAATCTAATATATGTGCTGAAATCCCGTCATTAGCCAATCTTTCAGCGGCTTGAAGAGCAAAATGAACAGATAATCCATAAGTAATAACTGTTATATCTTCACCTTCAAGCTTCACATCTGCTTTTCCAATAGGTAAAACATAATCATCTTCAGGGACTTCACCTTTTAATAAACGGTATGCACGTTTATGCTCAAAAAACAGTACTGGATCGTCGTCGCGTATTGCCGCTTTTAACAGTCCTTTTGCATCATATGGTGTTGAGGGGATGACAATTTTTAGACCTGGTTGATTTGCAAAAATCGCTTCAACAGATTGTGAATGATAAAGTGCACCATGTACACCTCCACCATAAGGGGCCCGAATTGTTATTGGGCAATTCCAGTCATTATTAGATCTGTAACGGATTTTTGCTGCTTCTGAAATAATTTGATTAACTGCGGGCATAATAAAATCAGCAAATTGCATTTCTGCAATTGGTCTCATACCATACATTGCAGCTCCAATCCCTACTCCCGCTATTGCAGATTCTGCTAATGGTGTATCCATCACTCGTTCTTCACCAAACTTATCATATAACCCTTCCGTCGCTTTAAATACACCGCCCTTTTTCCCAACATCTTCCCCTAATATAAATACTTTTTCATCACGTTCCATTTCTTCACGCATTGCTAAAGTAATGGCATTTAAATATGAAATGATCGCCATTTTTATTCCCCCTTACTCTTCTGCATATACAAACTTCAATGTCTGTTCTGGTTCCGGATATGGAGCAGCTTCAGCATATTCTGTCGCATCATCGATAATTTTGCTTACTTTTTGAACAATTGTTTCTTCTATTTCCTCTGTTAATACACCTGTTTCCTTTAAGTATGTTGAAAAACTATTAATTGGGTCATTTTGTTTTGCTTCTTCTAACTCTTCAGCTTCGCGGTAAACACGATCATCATCATCACTAGAATGAGCAGTTAAACGATATGTTACTGTTTCAATTAAAGTAGGGCCATCACCACGTCTCCCTCTATCTGCAGCTTCTTTTACAGCAGCATATACTTCTAGTGGATCATTCCCATTTACTGTTATTCCTGGCATTCCATAACCAATTGCTCGATCAGATATATTTACACAGGCAACTTGTTTATTATATGGGACCGATATTGCATATTTATTATTTTCACACATTAAAATAACAGGTAATTTATGTACTGCCGCAAAGTTGGCACCTTCATGAAAATCACCTTGATTTGATGATCCTTCTCCAAACGTTACAAACGAAACAATATTTTCCTTGTTCATTTTACCTGCTAATGCAATTCCAACTGCATGTGGCACTTGTGTCGTAACTGGTGACGAGCCGGTTACAATCCGATTTTTCTTTTGTCCGAAATGACCAGGCATTTGTCTGCCGCCTGAATTTGGATCCTCAGCCTTTGCATAACTTGATAGCATTAAATCCCTTGCTGTCATACCAAATGCTAAAACCACTCCAATATCCCGATAGTAAGGAAGCACATAGTCTTTTTCCCTATCTAACGCAAAAGCTGCTCCTACTTGGGCCGCCTCTTGTCCCTGACATGAAACAACAAATGGAATCTTTCCAGCACGATTTAACAACCACATACGCTCATCAATCTTTCTAGACAAAACCATAACTTCATACATATTTAACACATCTTCATCTGAAAGACCTAGCGATTGATGACGATTTTCAACCATAATAGTAACCTCCTAATTTTCAAACTATCTTAATGAACAATCTATTTATCCCATTAAATTTAAAACAATTTAAGTTAACTAACTAAAAATGAAGGGCTTTCCCATTCACCCCGAGTGCAACTTCTCCAAAAATTTCAGATAAAGATGGATGAGGATGAATCGTTTGGGAGATTTCCCATGGCGTCGCATCAAGGACACGTGCAAGTGCTCCTTCAGAAATTAAATCTGTAACATGTGGTCCAATCATATGTACACCTAACAAATCCTCGGTTTCTTCATCTACAACTAGTTTAACAACCCCTTCTGAGTTACCGAAAATAAGGGCTTTTCCAATTGCTTTAAACGGAAACTTAGCAACCTTAGTTTTAAATCCAGATTTTTTTGCTTCTTCCTCGGTATATCCTACACTAGCAATTTCAGGTGAACTGTAGATACATTTAGGTACAAGCTTGTCATCGACCGGATATGTCTTCTCATTTGCAATATGTTCAACAGCGACAATTCCTTCACGTGATGCAACATGTGCTAGCTGTAAACCGCCAATAACATCTCCGATAGCATATATATGAGATTCTTTTGTCTGATAAAATTCATTAGTTTGGATAAACCCGTTTTCTATCTTTATTTCCGTGTTTTCTAAACCTATACCTTCCGTATTCGCTTGTCTGCCAACAGACACTAGGATTTTTTCTGCAGAAAAGGCCTTTTCTGATCCATTACATACTGCCTTTATTGTAACGGTATTATTCGCATCCTTTTCAATCGATTCAGACAGCACCTTTGCACTTGTTATTACGGTAATTCCTTTCTTTTTTAACAACCTTTCCATTTCTCTTGAAATGTCTCTATCTTCAGTTGGTAAAATTCGCTCATCGTACTCTATAACCGTAACTTGTACATCAAAGTCCGATAGCATTGATGCCCACTCGATACCGATTACACCGCCACCGATAATAATGATAGATTTTGGCAATGCTGTTAGCTCTAATGCTTCTTCAGAAGTTAAAACAAATTCGCTCTCATTTTCGAGTCCTGGTAAAAGACGTGGGCGAGATCCTGTAGCAATAATAACATTACGTGGAAGTAGCATTTCATTTTCAAGTCCATTATTCATTTCTACTGAAATCGTACCAGGCATAGGTGAAAAGATAGATGGTCCAAGTATTCGACCAATCCCTTCATAGACATCAATTTTCCCCTTTTTTATTAATTGCTCTACACCTGTATGAAGTTGATTGATTATCTTTCTTTTTCGCTCTTGCACATTATGAAAGTTTAATTTTACGTTTGATGACTCTATCCCGAATTCACTACTGTTTTTTGTTGTTGCATATACCTCAGCACTTCTTAAAAGTGCTTTACTTGGTATGCACCCTTTATGTAAGCAAGTTCCTCCAAGCTTATTCTTTTCAACTATTGCTGTTTTTAGGCCAAGCTGTGATGCACGAATTGCAGCAACATAACCACCTGTTCCTCCACCTAAAATGACTAAATCATACTCTGTTGCCAAATAGGGTGCCTCCTTTAAGCATTTATTTGTATTCTATAAAGTTATTCGCAAAAAATATCCTTACTTTGCTTTTGATTTGTATGCCATCACAAAAACTCAGGGTTGCCATTCACTTGTTAAGATGGATAATTTTTTGCCTCTTCCTCATTTCTCAAAACACGGAGCGCTCCTTCTGCAAGAGCTTGAAGCTCATTTTCGCCTGGATAAACTAACACATCCGCAATCCAATCAACATATGTAGCAATATCACGTACAATTTTTTTCCCATATGCGAGGCTACCAGTTAAAACAATTGCATCAACATTCCCTTTTAATACAGCACTAGCTGCACCAATCTCCTTTGCAATTTGATAAGCCATCGCTGAATAGATGAGTATTGCCTTTTGATTTCCTTCCTCGACCATTTCCTCAACCTTTATGGCATCATTAGTCCCCAAATATCCTACTAAACCACCTTGTCCAATTAGCTTTTTCATCATTTCATCTCGCAAATATTCACCTGAATAACACATTGAGACGAGGTCTCCTGTTGGAAGCGATCCCGCACGCTCAGGACTAAAAGGGCCATCACCATGTAATCCATTATTTACATCAATAACTCTTCCCTTTCGATGAGCCCCAATCGTTATCCCACCACCCATATGGGTTACAATGATATTCATGTCTTCATATTTCTTGTTAAAATCAGATGCAACACGCCTTGCAACAGCCTTTTGATTTAATGCATGAAAAATACTTCTTCTTTTTATTGCAGGAAGTCCAGAAATTTTAGCAATTTCCTCCATCTCATCAACGACAACTGGATCAACTATGTATGCAGGAATATTTAAGCCTGATGCAATCTCAAAAGCAATAATACCGCCTAAGTTAGATGCATGTTGTCCGGCAAAGCCATTTTTTAAATCCTCAAGCATTAACTCATTTACGATGTACGTTCCTCCTTCAATTGGCCGAAGAAGACCTCCCCGACCACAAACGGCATCAATCTTAGAAATATTAATACTTTCCTCATCTAAGATTTCTAAAATAGTCTGTTTCCGAAATTCATATTGGTCAATAATATTCGGGAATATTTTTAATTTTTCTCTATCATGACGGATATTTCTCTCAAATACAGCCCGTTCATTATCAAAAACACCTATCTTAGTTGAGGTAGAACCAGGATTAAGTACGAGAACTCGATATTCATTAATCAATTACATTAAACCTCCGCCTATGCTTTTCATGACAAATCACTCTATATTTCTATCTTTTATGTATATACCTAAGAGTGAGTCTGCCCCCCCAAACTTCCTATGAAGTAATTACGGGGGTTCATTAAGTCAAAGCACACGATATCTTGTTTATTTTCGATTTAATATATGTTTTCCCTCTAATAAAAACTGACTTCGCGAATTTTTCATTTTTGCAATTCGTTCTTCAGCAAGTCTGTCTGCTGCCAAAGAGGTTGGAATCTGATCACGCTTTGAAATTTCAATAACTGATTCAATATTATTGTAGATATTTTCAACTTTTTTTAAAGCACGCTCCCTATTGTATCCGTAAAGCTCATCAGCAACATTAATAACTCCGCCAGCATTTATTACATAATCTGGAGCATAAATAATTCCTTTTTGATGGAGGATTTCTCCATGTCTAGGTTCTTTTAATTGATTATTTGCTGCTCCAGCGATGACCGAAGCTTTTAATTGCGGTATCGTCACATCATTTAAAACTGCTCCTAGTGCACATGGAGCAAAAATATCACTATCTACAGAATAAATTTCATTCGGTTCTACAGCTTCTGCTTGAAAATCATTAACTGCACGTTGAATAGCCTCTTTATTAATATCTGTGACGATTAATTTTACTCCTTCTTCATGCAAATATTTACAAAGATGATAGGCAACATTCCCTACACCTTGAATGGCGACCTTTTTATTCGTCAGTGAATCTGTTCCAAATGCTTCTTTTGCTGCCGCCTTCATTCCACGATAAACTCCGTATGCTGTTACTGGAGATGGGTTTCCTGAGGAACCAAATGCTGGAGAAATCCCTGTTACGTAATCTGTTTCCTCATGAATAATATCCATGTCTTCAACAGTTGTCCCAACATCCTCAGCAGTAATGTAACGACCATTCAACCCTTGAATATATCTTCCAAAAGCGCGAAACATTTCTTCGTTCTTATCCTTTTTTGGGTCACCGATAATAACTGTCTTTCCTCCACCTAAATTTAAACCAGCAACAGCATTTTTATAGGTCATCCCTCTTGCTAATCGTAAAGCATCCTCAATTGCAGCTTCCTCTGATTCATACATCCACATTCTAGTACCACCTAATGCTGGTCCTAAGGTAGTATCGTGAATCGCAATTATTGCCTTTAATCCAGATTGTTTATCCTGACAAAATACCAATTGTTCATAATCAAAGTTTTCCATATAGTTGAAAATCTCCAAGATGTCTTCCTCCTAATTACAATTGCTAAATTATTTAGATGAACAAATTGCTAATGCTAATGAATATAGCTTACATTCTGCAGAATCTGAACGACTAGTCAAAACAATTGGTGCTTTAGCTCCAGCAATAACAGATCCTACCTTTGCCTTAGCAAAATAAATTAACGATTTATAGAGTATGTTTCCTGCCTCAATCGTAGGTACTAGTAAAATATCAGCATTTCCTGCAACTTCACTATCTATCCCTTTCTGTTTTGCAGCAATAGTTGAAACTGCGTTATCAAGGGCAAGTGGACCATCAATAATACAATCTTTAATTTGTCCCCTTTTGTTCATAAGTGTTAGTGAGGCAGCATCAAGTGTTACTTCCATTGCCGGATTTACATTTTCAATTGCCGCCAATACAGCAACTTTTGGATTATTTACCCCTATTGACTTTGCCATATCTACAGCATTTTCAATAATTTGCTGTTTTTTCTCTAAATTGGGATGTATATTCATAGCAGCATCTGTTACGATCATGCTCTTCGAAAAACCAGGTATTTCAAAAATAGCAACATGTGATAAAACCCGATTTGTTCTTAATCCATATTCTTTATTCAATACTGCTTTTAACAAAGTAGCTGACGACACCATCCCTTTCATAAGAATAGTTGCCTCATCATTATGAACAGACTTCACTGCTAACTCTGCAGCCTCTTCCTTTGTTTGAGTATGAATAACTTGAATATTGTCGTTTTTAATTCCTTTTAAGCGCAAAAGTTTATCGATTTTTTCCTTGTTACCGAAAAGGATAAACATTGCTAGCTTTCTTAAAACTGCTTCTTTCACTGCTTCGATTACTTCCTCATCATCCGCAGCAGCAACAGCAACAACTCTCCCATTTATTTCTGTTATATGATTCAGCAGTTTTTCAAAATTCATGAAATCACGGTTCCTTCCA
Organism: Metabacillus niabensis; assembly: GCF_902829255.1. GTDB lineage: Bacteria > Bacillota > Bacilli > Bacillales > Bacillaceae > Metabacillus > Metabacillus niabensis. The sequence continues at coordinate 14,232 of NZ_CADEPK010000202.1, forward strand.
TTTAAGAAGTTTTCGTTTATTCAAGCTGATACTTGATGTTTTTTAAATACTTATTTCTAGCTAAATTTCATCATAAATAACGAAGAAGAAAAAAACTTTTTAGATTCCCTAAACTTAGCTCTCTTACTATCATATAACGAATTTGCACATTTTTGCAAATTTCATTATCAATCCATGCTATTATTTGCAAGTTGATACTTTTCCATTTTGTAATATAAATTCCTTAACGATATACCTAAAGCTTTTGCTGTTTTTGTTCGATTATACTCATGTAATATTAACGACTTTTTTATTACTTCCGCTTCGACACGTTCAATTGCTTCAGCTAAGGTTTCATTCTCGTTTTCGACACTTTCATGTTCTCTAGGGGGATTACTATTTATAAGCCCTTGAATCACATTAAGGTGTTTATCATATATTGTTGTTTCCTGTGGTTCCATAAATAAAACGATTCTAGAAAGAATATTTTCGAGTTCACGGGTATTACCAGGCCAATTATAGCTCATTAAATGCTTCATTGCTTTATTTGATATACAATGAATCCTTCGACCACTTTCTTGATTAATTAGTTTAATAAACCAATGACATAAGGCAGGTAAATCTTCTTTTCTCTCTCTTAATGAAGGTATTGAAATTGGATAACGGGTTAATTTGTAATATAAATCTTCACGAAAATTCCCTTCAGCCATTGCCTTTTCAATATTTAAATTAGTTGCCGCGATGATTCGAACGTTTACTTGTATTGGTATATCGCCTCCAACTTTAACGATCGTATTGTTCTGCATAAATTTTAATAATTTCAACTGCATCTCAACTGATAATTCCCCAACTTCATCTAAAAAGACCGTTCCATTATTAGCTAGCTCAAATACTCCTTTATTTTCAGTCGTCTCTAAGCGATTTAGACTATCCTCTTCATAACCAAAGAGCTCCCTTTCCAGTGATTTTTCATCAAAAGCTGCACAGTTTATCCGCATAAATTTGTTATACTTTCGCACGCTTTCATTATGTATCGCATAAGCAAACCTATCTTTCTCTGTCCCCTTCTCACCTCTTAAAAGAATTGTTACGGGAGTTTTTGCAGCAAATTTTGCTTGTTCAATTGCTAATTTCATCTCTTCACTTTCACCAATAATGTCAGCAAATGAGTACTTTGCTTCAAGACTGCGAATAATTTGTCTAGCACGATTTAATTCATTTTCACAGTTCTGCTGCAATGATAAATCACGAAATACCCCTACACTCCCCTTTAATTTGCCATCAACGATTACAGGAGTTACATTAACTAGAACCTCTTTCTGATCTTGTCCAATTTTTCTTACGTCTCTTACTGGACGTCTAGTTTGAAATACCTTCTTATGAACATTTTCCCCATCGAATATTTCATCTGTTAAAGGTTTTCGAATAACATTTTCATTTGAAAGATTCGCAAGCTTCTTGAAGACATTATTTATTAAATAAACTTCTCCCTCTTCGTCTACTACTGAAATCCCCTCAGCAGAAGATTCCATAATTGCTTTTAGAATCATATGATTAAAGTTTAAATTCGTTACATCTCCCGCTAATTGAACGACATCCTTCATTTCTTTAAATACCTCAAGAGCACCTAAGAGATTACCTGATTTATCAATTAACGGTATTCTTGTAGAAATAATTTTTTTTCCGTTATCTAATACTTGCTCCTGATTTACCTCAACTTCCCGACTAGTAAGAATTTTAACAAGCTTACTTGATGGAAATACTGCTGATACCTTTTTTTCAAGAATTCCTTCTCGAAGTACTCCAGTAATAAGTTCTGCTTTTTTATTAAAAAGAATAATCTTTTCCTCTATATCAATAACAATCATCCCATCATGAATGGAGTCAAAAATTAGTTGCTGAAAATGCTCCTTTTTTTCAAGACTGCCAAAAATAGCCTTTCTCGTATTTAATACATCCCGTATAAGCATCGCCGTTTCTTTTGGGATAATTGTTACATTCCTCTTCTTCTCAAGCATTAACTGTTCAGTAATTTCCTTACTTCCAGTTGTATCAATAATAAAGTCTACATAATGATCTTTATACGTTCGCCAATCTGTACTAATTTCTATATTTAACTTTCGAGCTAGCTTCGTTCCGACAGAATATTCATTTTTATCAACTATTGCAACAATTTCAAAACCATTTAACGTCGATAAAAGTTCTAATAGCTCTTTACCGTCATTATTTGCACCAATAATTATGACCCGTTTCACCTTATTTTTCCCCCTTATTTTCTACCGCACTTAAAACACTTTCATCTATTAACATGTATTAAACATTCATTATTAAGGACTTTGCAAAAAATTGCACACCTCTATCATAGCGTATAGAATTTTTCTTGACAAACGTGAAAGAGAAACAGACAATTAATTTGAGTAAATGAAAGGAATTTTATGAATATGTCACGAATAATTGCACTACTAATTATGGTCATTCCTGCTGCGCTTGCGGTATATGGCATTAAGCTAATGCGTGATATGACATTTGGATTTCTCCATTATCCAATTCCATATTTATGGTTACAGTTTTTAATTGGACTGATTTTATTTCTAGGTGGGTTAAGTTTTGTAGCAGGTTTTATCTTTTATCGAGATCGGAAGCGTAATAAGGTTCAAAAAAGGTTTTCGAAGAAATAAGTAGAAGTGAAAATAAGTGTTGTTCTAATAATAAATACCATAAAAATTTGAGGAAAAATGTTAAGATAGAAAGTGGATCATTTGAGCGATCCACTCTCTTTTCTTATTCCTCACGTAATGACACAGCAAGTTCGGGATAGTCAGTAATAAACGCTGTGCAGCCACTTTCAATAAGCTGTTTCATTATCTGTTTTTCATTTACTGTAAAAGGTCTTACAGCTATTCCACTGCTTTGAGCCTGTGTAATAATTTCTTTTCTAGCTGCAATATAATGAGGATGTAACCCTGTTGCACCGATACTTGCAGCATATTCCCACGGTTTATATAACCCTTCCATATATAGTATTGCGGTTTCGATTTCATTCGAAATTTGTTTGCAGTCTACTAGACTATAATGATTAAAAGAGGATATAAATACATTGTTCTCAAGTTTATATTTATAAATTAACTCAATTGTCTCTTCCTCTATTCCAAGGTAATCAATTACTCCATTTTTCAGTTCAATATTTAATAAGACACCAGATTCTGCTGCCCATTCCAAAACCTCTACTAATGATGGAATAAAAGCTTTTCCTTGATACTGTGTGTAAGAGTAGCTCGCATCCAATTTCGCCAATTCTTTGTATGTAAAATTGTTAACAAATCCAGTTCCATTTGTTGTTCGATCAACTGTTTCATCATGGATTACTACTAATTCACCATCTTTCGTCATTTGAACATCTAACTCAATACCATCAGCACCAGCTTCTCTTGCAGCGATAAACGATAACATTGTATTTTCTGGATAATTTCCTGCAGCTCCCCGATGACCAAATATATAACTCATCTTGTTTGCACCTTCATTTCGTGTAAAATAGTGAGTAGGAGGGTTGTTATGATACCATTACAAATATCTGCTGAAACTGCACAAAAATTAGCAAAATCTTTGAATGTCCCATTAGAACAAATTATGCATATGCCACAGCATATTTTACTTGCTAAGCTTGCTGAAGTGAATGCAAAAGAAAGCAATGAAAAGAAAGACTAAATATAAATGTCTTTCTTTTTTTAGACTTCTCCCGTAACCTCACATATTAGTAATTCTTTGTTTATCAATTCATTCCTTTTTTTAATTAAAAATTAGTACCAGATATTATATACAGATGTTATTATTAGCTATAAAGACGAAGGAAGGTGGATAATGATGATTTCTAAAGCTCGTATAACTGCAATTGGCACATATATACCAGAGAAAATCTTAACAAATCATGATCTTGAAAATATGGTAGAAACAAATGATGAATGGATTACTCGTCGTACAGGAATCAAGGAAAGAAGAATTGTTGCTGACAATGAATATACAAGCGATCTTAGTATAAAGGCTATTGAGGATTTAATTACTCGTTATAACAAGGATATTTATGATGTAGATATGATAATCGTCTGCACTTTAACACCAGATTATATTACACCTAGTGTAGCATCATATATCCAAGGTAAATTGGGGTTAAATAAAACAGGAGCTATTGACCTTAATGCAGCTTGTGCAGGATTTACATATGGGCTTCATTTGGCTAATGGTCTAATTTCTTCTGGTATTCATAAAAAAATCCTTGTTATCGGAGCTGAAACACTTTCAAAAATTACAGACTTCACTGATCGTTCAACATGTATTCTTTTTGGGGATGGAGCAGGAGCAGTACTTGTCGAGTATGATGAGCAAGGAAGCTTTTTAGCATCACACGTTGCGTCTGAAGGTGAAAAGGCATTAAGCCTATACGGTACAAATCTTTCTGATACAATGTTTACAACAAAGTTAGAGGATAAAAAGCTCCTTGTTCAAAATGGACGAGAGGTTTATAAATGGGCCGTTTCTACAGTTCCTTTAGGAATAAAGACATTAATGGAAAAAAGTCATCTTCCATTACAAGATATCGACTGGTTTATCCCACATAGTGCAAATTTAAGAATGATTGAATCAATTTGTGATAAAAGCTGTCTATCAATCAATAAAACTCTTACAAGCCTTGTTCACTTTGGCAATACCTCAGCTGCTTCTATTCCGTTAGCTCTAGATATTGGAATTAAAGAAGGGAAAGTGAAAGCAGGGCAGCATTTATTATTATATGGTTTTGGTGGTGGGCTGTCCCATTCTGGACATTTAATAAAATGGGGGTAGGTTTAAGTCCTACCTCCTTTTTTTATACCATCTAAACTTATCGATTACTTTATTTTACTTAAAATGTATTGTTTTATTTCCAACCTCTTGCTAAACTATTCTGTAAAGGGTTACATAATTTTTTTTTGATGAGGTGAAGACATTTGGCAATTAAAATTAATGAGCAAACAAAGGAGTTTCATTT
>NZ_CADEPK010000203.1 GCF_902829255.1 Metabacillus niabensis
CTTCAAGACAGCGCGAACGAATTGCTGGTGGTATTTCATTAGGTGTTCTTGTCGTCGCACCAATTAATCGAAAATCAGCAGGTAATCCATTTTTAAAAATGTCATGTATATGAGTAGGAATCTGTGTATTTTCTTCATTGTAATAAGCACTTTCCAAAAATACTTTTCTATCTTCCAAAACCTTTAATAATTTATTCATTTGGATTGGGTGTAGCTCCCCAATTTCATCAATAAATAGTACTCCACCATGTGCATGTGAGACAGCACCTTGTTTCGGTTGTGGTATTCCTGCCTGCCCCATTGCACCTGCACCTTGATAAATTGGATCATGGACTGAGCCAATTAAAGGATCAGCAATACCCCTTTCATCAAATCTTGCTGTCGTCGCATCCAATTCAACAAAAACAGCATTTTCTTTAAAAGGTGAGCGAACATTTCTTTTTGCCTCTTCTAATACTAGTCTTGCCGCTGCAGTCTTTCCAACTCCTGGTGGTCCATAAATTATGACATGCTGAGGATTCGAGCCACAAAGTGCTGCACGTAAAGATTTAATCCCATCCTCTTGTCCAACGATATCTTGAAAGCTTTTTGGTCTAACCTTTTCAGCTAAAGGCTCCGTTAATCGAATCGACCTCATTTTCCGTAATTGTTCCATCTCTTTTTTAGATTCTCGGTCAATTGAAACTTTTTGTGTTCTTTGGCTTTTTAATAAATTCCAAAAATACATTCCAATAATAATTCCAAAAAACAATTGAATAAACAATGCAATACTCGTCCAACTCATTGTAGTCCCTCCTGCTAGATGTCCTGCTTACCGCTACATTTACATTCTTTATGTACGAATCATTCGTCTCGAAATAAAGGTGACAAAAGGCAAGCAAATGCTTGCCATATGCTAGGCAAATATGTAAGTTATCTTCACTCTTTAAGTTAGCGGTTATTTATAGCTAGTATCTCCGAGGTTTCACAGGAATAAACATTATTTCTATACAAAAGAAAATGTTATAGAAGGAGAAAAATCATTGTATTCAACTATTTTCTATTAAAAACAAATGTAAAAGTAGTTGGTGATTTATTACATTACACACCTACTTAGGGAAGCGTGTCATGCGGGACCAGCAGGCACTCAGGCCGAAGAAAAATCTTAGATCGCCTGCGTGTTTCAATCAACAATAGCCTTTAACTTAATCACACAAAAAAAGGAAAGCTAGATTAATCCAGCTTTCCTTTTTCCACTTTTATGCAGAAGTTTTTTTATCTTCCTGAATAACAGTACCATCTTTTAAAACAAGTTTAGGTGGAGTATTTCCAGTTACTGTTTCTGCTGTAATGATCGTTTTGACGATATCATCTCTTGATGGTAAGTCAAACATCATATCAAGCATAATTCCTTCAATAATGGATCGAAGACCACGGGCACCTGTTTTTCGTTCAATTGCTTTTTTCGCAATTTCAAGAAGAGCACCCTCTTCAAATTCTAGCTCAACACCATCTAAATCAAGCATTTTCTGATACTGTTTAACTAACGCATTTTTTGGTTTTGTTAATATTTCGACTAACGCATCTTCATCAAGAGGCTCTAAGCTTGCAATTACAGGTAAGCGTCCGATAAATTCAGGTATTAAACCGAATTTTAATAAATCCTCTGGTAAAACCTGTGAAAGAAGTGCCTTTTTATCTAAATCTGCGTTTTTATTTTCAGACCCAAAGCCAATTACCTTTTTCCCGAGTCTACGCTTAATGATTTGTTCGATTCCGTCAAAAGCTCCACCACAAATAAAGAGAATATTTGTTGTATCAATTTGAATAAATTCCTGATGTGGATGTTTTCTTCCACCTTGTGGCGGTACACTTGCGACTGTACCTTCCAAAATTTTAAGTAACGCTTGTTGAACACCTTCACCAGAAACATCTCTTGTAATCGATGGATTCTCAGATTTTCGTGCAACCTTATCAATTTCATCGATATAAATAATCCCTTTTTCTGCCTTTTCTACATCATAATCTGCAGCCTGGATTAATTTTAATAAAATATTCTCGACATCTTCTCCAACATAGCCTGCTTCTGTTAATGACGTAGCATCAGCAATTGCAAAAGGTACATTTAAAATACGCGCTAATGTCTGAGCAAGCAAAGTTTTACCACTACCAGTCGGTCCAATCATTGCTATATTGCTTTTTGAAAGCTCAACATCATCGATTTTACTATTTGAATTAATTCGTTTGTAATGATTGTACACAGCAACAGCTAATGATTTCTTAGCTTGCTCTTGACCAATTACATACTCATCCAAAATTTCATCAATTTCCTTTGGTTTTGGAACATCTTTAAATTCAACTTCTTCTTCTGTACCTAACTCTTCTTCTACGATTTCAGTGCAAAGCTCGATACATTCATCACATATATAAACGCCAGGTCCAGCTACAAGCTTTCGTACCTGATCTTGAGTTTTACCACAAAATGAACATTTTAACTGTCCTTTTTCGTCGTTAAATTTAAACATTGTTTCACCCCTTGTATCTTTATCTCATTTAAAGTCAATTCTACCCAACCGATTAAACATCTATCTAAAAAAAGGTCGGAATTATTTCTTCATTTTTATGTAAAGAAATAAAAGTTATAACAGGTATGTATTTTGCATTTTACCATAAGTAAGTAGGAAACAGGAAATAATCCAACTCATAAATCAAAAACATTTACATTTAAATCCTATATCCTTATTTTTACAATAGATTGCTCTATTTCAGTTTAACACTAGTGTATGTATGAATAGGCTTTCTTATATCATTCCCAAAGGAATATAATTAAAACATTAGAAAAACGGAAGCGCCTTCGTAAACATTTGGCAAAAATGACACTTAACGTATAGTTAGTATGCTTTTTCTTCAATTCTTATGTAGTTTTAACTAAAGAGGTACTAGATGCTGAAGATGGACATTCAATTCAAGTTATAATAACTTCTCGCAAACTTTTATAAACTTATGCTGAAGTTTTTGAGTAGGTACTTTGGCTCTAATTTCCAACTTATCATAGATGTTTGTACAAAACAAGGCACGATCCCATCGCGCCTTGTTTCTATACTATTATTATGCAACAACTTTGCTATTTTCTACAAGAAAATCGATTGCTTTACGTACTTTTAAATCTTCTTTTAGACCTTCAGCTGATCCACCAAGAGCTTGTTTAATGTTTTCAATTGGCATATTGTACATTTCAGCCATTTTCGTTAATTCAGCTTCTACATCTTCTTCAGATACTTCGATATTTTCAGCTTTAACAATTGCTTCAAGCGTTAAATTGTATTTCACACGTTTTTCAGCATCATCTTTCATTTGTGCTTTCAATGCCTCTTCATCTTGACCTGAGAATTGGAAGTATAAATCAAGATTCATACCTTGCATTTGTAAACGTTGCTCAAATTCTTGCATCATGCGTGAAATTTCATTATCGATAAGCGCTTGTGGAATATCTACTTCAACACCCTCAGCAGCTTTTTCAACTAATGTATCACGGAGGTGATTTTCAGCTTCTGTTTTCTTCGCTTCTTCAAGACGAGTTCTTGTTTGAGCTTTTAATTCTTCTAGAGTTTCAACATCTTCGCTAACATCTTTCGCGAATTCGTCATCTAATTCTGGAAGAACTTTTGTTTTAATTTCATGAACTTTCACTTTAAATACAGCTGGCTTACCTGCAAGGTTTTCAGCATGGTAATCCTCTGGGAAAGTAACTTCTACATCCTTTTCAGCACCTGCAGCTAATCCTACAAGTTGTTCTTCAAATCCTGGGATGAATGAGCCTGAACCAATTTCAAGAGAGTAATTATCAGCCGCTCCACCTTCAAAAGCTTCACCATCAACATAGCCATCGAAATCAATTACTGCTGTATCACCGTTTTCAATTGTACCTTCTTCTTTAACTGCAAGCTCAGCATGGCGTTCTTGAAGTTGCTTTAATTCATTTTCAACATCTTCATCAGTTACAGTGTCGTCTAGTTTTTCAACTTCTAGACCTTTATATTCACCTAATTTCACTTCAGGCTTTACTGTAACCTTTGCAGTGAAGATTAAGCTTTTCCCTTTTTCGATTTGCTCTACATCGATTTCAGGACGGTCAACTGGCTCAATACCAGCCTCATCAATTGCATCTGGATATGCTTTAGGTAAAATAATATCTAATGCATCTTGATATAATGATTCAACACCGAAGCGTTGTTCAAACATTCCACGTGGAATTTTCCCTTTACGGAAACCAGGGATAGATACTTGTTTAACTACTTTTTTGAATGCCTCATCTAATGCATTAGAGAAGTCCTCTGCAGAAACTTCAACCGTAAGAACGCCTTCGTTCCCTTCTAACTTTTCCCATTTTACTGACATATGTGTTCCCTCCAAAAATCTATAATGATTTGTGCGAATAAGTGATAGGTAAATTATGGTAACTTGTCCATATTAATCATTCACCTAATTTGTATACCTGTTTTTTTTATGTACGGTAAAAATAACCGAATACTAACCATGCTAAAGGATTTCGCATAAATTAACAAATAGTAGAATTCATTCCAATCTATCTGTTTCATTTATCGGGTCCCTATTGTCAAGTAAATGCTTGACGTTTTGGAACAGGATAAAAAAGAAGGTCTATTTTTGTCCATAAGAAAAAGACCTACTATACGATGATCACTATTTTGCAACCATCTTATTATAACATAGAATAGTTTGCTTTCAACATATAGCATTATATTTGCAGATAAGAAATTTCTTCTATTTCGTATATTTTTTTACATGCATCCTCTATTAAAGTACTAGGGCAATCGTAAATTGAGAGTATTTCCTCTTCTTCAATCGTTATCCCATGTAGTTCATAGCCTACAACATGTAAGGCTGCTGCCCATATTTTTGCCTCTGTCGGCTTTGGTAATAAAGGATAAAGAACATATAAATGTCTAATCCAAAGCTCCTTAACTGCCTCGAATAATGTTGGATTTTCATTACCTAAAGTATCATCTAAAAGGGATAATACTTTTTTCGTAAACATTTGTTCGTTTATATCCTCAAGCTTAGCTGGAATGACTTGAATGGTTTCACCAAATTTTGTAACAGATACTTCCTTTTCAACTTCATTTTCAAACATTAAATGTAAAATCATCGTTTTTACTATCGGATGTGTTGCGTCATTTTCTAATAATGACACAAGAGTTCGGAAATGTTTGCTAATATTACGGTCTCTAAGTGACTGAATAAAGGTTATTTGGTTATTTGGATTTTCTAAACTATTGAACGTATTAATCTCTTCATGTTCACTTTCTTCTACTATATTACCTTCATCCTCTGTCATCTTCCTACTAAATTCAAGTAGTTTATAAAAATGCTCTGCACTTTCTGCTGGTAAATGATTTTCTTCTAAAACAGCTTCAATGGTTGATTGAACTTCTTGATATTCACGAAGCTGAATAAGTATCGTTAAATAAATTTGCAAAACAGTAAAATAATGGCCAATGTCCTCTAGCAACATTTTTTTACAAATGTTTTTTGCTTCTATTAATTCACCAAGCTCCATGTAACATATTGCCATTCCTAGCAAAACTTCTGATTCTTCTTCATTAATGTCCTTAGCTTCTGAAAACATAGCAAGTGCATCATGAAACTTTTTTTCTTTTAAAAAATCCATTCCCTTTTCAAGATATCGTTCTTTTAAATTCGGAAACGGTATCACTTTATTTTTACTATTATTTTTTTGTTCCATATGGTCAACTCCAGGAAGCTTTCTTTTTCCTACAAGTTTACCAATCCCCAATTATGAACACAAGTTGTCTTTTAAACAAGAATTTGTTTTACGTTTAGTAAGGTTGAAAATTCATTGCAATAGAGATAAAAAAAGAGCTGAACATTATAAAAATGTCGCTCTTCTTTCTTCTTCAAATTTGTCAATGTCATTTTGATAATTCAATGTTAAATCAATCTCATCTTTGCCATATAATAGCATATCCTTCCAATATGGATCGACAGAAAATGATACTGAAAACTGTTCGTTATCTGTTAGAAGTTGATTTTCTAAATCTACTTTTAATTGATAATCTTCAGCATTTGCTTTTTCTCTAATAACATCTAACACAGATTGCTCCAATGTAATTGGTAACATCCCGTTTTTTAGGCAATTTTGATGAAAAATATCTGCAAATGATGGTGCTAAAATCACCTGAAAACCATAATCTGATAAAGCCCACGGTGCATGTTCACGAGAAGAACCACAACCAAAGTTTTCACCCGCTAGTAAAATTGTTGCGCCCCTACTTTTTTCTTGATTTAACTCAAACTCAGGGTTATCAGTACCATCAGGAAGATATCGCCAATCGAAAAAAGCAAATCGGCCATAGCCTGTCTTTTCAATTCGTTTTAGAAATTGTTTAGGAATAATTTGATCTGTATCAACGTTCGCACGATTTAATACAGCCACTTTTCCGTTAAGGGTAGTAAAAGGTTTCATATTGCCCTCCTAATTCACGTAATTTATTTCTTTTATATTTGTTAGGACGCGACCTACACTACATGTATAAAAACGTAGAAACGCATCCTTACTTTAGTCGCAATACATGTACTCTTGTTGTATTGTCCTATATAATAGTAATTCCTCAAAACTACCATACTTGAAAAATTCAGTCTTTACGAAAGCACCTAAAACAGAATTAAACCGTTGTAGTACGTTTATGAAGCTGGCGAACATCAACAAACTTACCATGTAGAGCTGCAGCTGCTGCCATAGCAGGGCTTACAAGATGCGTTCTAGCTCCTTTTCCCTGTCTTCCTTCAAAGTTTCTATTTGAAGTTGAAGCACAACGTTCTCCTTCAGGTACGACATCACTATTCATACTAAGGCACATGCTACAGCCAGATTCTCTCCACTCAAAGCCGGCTTCTTTAAAGATCATGTCAATTCCTTCTGCTTCCGCCACCTTTTTAACTTTTTGAGACCCTGGTACAACAATCGCACGTACTGTTGGAGCTACCTTTTTCCCGTTCAATCCTTTGATAACTTCAGCAGCCTGCCTTAAATCCGTAATACGTGAATTTGTACAAGAACCGATGAAAACATGGTCAATTGCAATATCTTCAATGTTAGTATTAGGTTTAAGTCCCATATAGTCAAAAGCACGCTTTGCTTCCTCAATTTCATCCTCTGTTTGGAATTGATTTAAATCTGGAGTTTTCTCATCAACACCAACAGCCATACCTGGATTCGTCCCCCAAGTAACCATCGGTGCAATGTCCTCACCTTGTAATGTAATGACTTTATCGTATTCGGCACCTTCATCTGTTTTTAACGTTTTCCAGTATGCTACTGCTTTTTCGAATTCTTCACCCTTTGGTGCATATTTACGTCCTTTAATATATGCAAATGTTGTTTCATCTGGGGCAATAAGTCCTGCTCTAGCTCCCGCCTCAATGGACATATTACAAATCGTCATACGCTCATCCATCGATAAATTTTCGATTACTTCACCTGTATATTCAATTATATACCCCGTGCCAAATCGTACGCCGTATTTTCCAATCACAGCTAAAATTACATCTTTGGCTGTTACACCCTCTTGTAGTTTACCTGGAATATGAATATTTAATGTTTTTGGACGCTGTCTCCAAATAGTTTGTGTCGCTAAAACATGTTCTACCTCACTAGTTCCAATACCAAAGGCAATTGCTCCGAAAGCACCATGAGTTGATGTATGGCTATCACCACAAACGATGGTTTTTCCAGGCAAAGTTAAGCCTAGTTCAGGTCCAATAACATGAACAATTCCTTGGTCCTCACTCTCAAGGTCAGCTAAACGAATTCCAAATTCCTTACAGTTTCTTTCTAGGGCACTGATTTGAAGTTTTGCAACTTCATCGTTAATAACGAAACGATTAACTGTAGGGACGTTATGGTCCATCGTTGCAAATGTTCGGTCTGGTCTTCTTACTTTACGGTTTTTTTCTCGTAAACCTTCAAAAGCCTGAGGAGATGTTACTTCATGAATAAGATGTAAATCGATATATAATAAATCTGGTTTCCCCGGTTCTTGGCGAACTACATGTTCATCATATATCTTTTCAATTATCGTTCTTGGCTTCATCTTCTTAAACTCCCTTCTTTTAGATGGAAAAATAAGGGGCTGACATCATTTTTCGTCAGTCCCCTTTGAAGACAAGTTATTAACTTTAGATAGCTAAGAAGTTCTAATTAAACCCTTCTTCTCTCTATATCAAATAACTTGGCTTTTAAAAGGACAATCTCCGTTTCTTTGACAATGTCCTTACTTTATGAATAAGTGTTCATAATCTTAATAATTTCACGATCATCCGCAAGAGCACTAATAATTTCCTCACCGATTCGCTTTGTAGAAACTGCTTTACCAGCCTCTGTTAAATCAGCAGTACGAAGACCAGAATTAAGAACATTATCTACAGCTTTTTCAATTGCCTTTGCTTCTTCTTCTAAACCGAATGATTGTCTAAGCATCATAGCAGCAGACAAAACAGTAGCTATTGGATTCGCTATATTTTTCCCAGCAATATCAGGAGCTGAACCGTGAACTGGTTCATATAAATGCAAGCCATCTGAAGAAAGGCTAGCAGAAGATAACATTCCTAAGGATCCCGTAATCATTGATGCTTCATCGCTTAAAATATCCCCAAACATATTCTCTGTCACAATAACATCAAATTGTTTAGGGGAGCGGATTAATTGCATTGCAGCATTATCAACTAGCATATGTTCTAATTCAACATCTGGATAGCGCTTAGACACTTCCTCAGCAACTTCACGCCAAACTCGACTAGATTCCAATACATTTGCTTTATCCACAGAAGTAACATGCTTGCGACGGTTTTGAGCCATCTCGAATGCGGAAACAAGAATTCGCTCTATTTCACTTCGTTTATAAAGCAGTGTATCGACTACCGCTTCTTGACCTTCATGAACAATTCGCTCACTCGGTTTACCGAAGTATAAACCACCGGTTAATTCACGGACAATGATAAAATCTACGCCGTTCACATATTCCTTTTTTAAAGGAGAAGAATCTAATAAACTATCAAAGGTTTTAATTGGACGAAGGTTCGCAAATAAATCCAATGCTTTTCGTAGAGCTAATAAGCCTCGTTCTGGTCTTAACTCAACTGGATTATTGTCCCATTTCGGCCCACCAACAGCACCTAATATAATTGCGTCTGAGTTTCTACAAATCTCAAGAGTTTCCTCTGGTAATGGATTTCCTTTTTGGTCAATAGCATCTCCACCAATAAGACCATAATTAAAGTTAAATTGATGTTGAAAATGTTCCGCTACAGCTTTTAACACCTCAACCGTTACATCAACTACTTCCTTACCAATTCCATCTCCTGGTAATAATGCGATTGTCTTTTTCAAATTCTATCCCCCTCGAATTACAACTTCCGTAAGAAAAGCGATGCTCCTCGCTTTCTGGGCAACAAATTACAAAAATATTATTTCAAGATAACTTAAAATAAAGATAACAGCTTAGGTTAACTTGCTACCTAAGCCGTATAAATAGCTTTCTATTATATGAACTAATATAATTACTTTTGAGCTACTGCTTCTTTTTGTTTTTGCTTAGATTTTACAAAAGGCATCATTGCACGTAACTTTTGACCAACTACTTCAATTTGATGCTCTTTTTCACTGTTATTAATTGCATTAAATTGAGGACGATTTGCTTGGTTTTCAAGGATCCATTCCTTAGCAAATTTACCAGTTTGAATATCTTTTAGTACTTCTTTCATCGCTTCTTTAGAACGCCCGTCAACAACGCGTGGTCCTGATACGAAATCACCCCATTGTGCAGTATCAGAAATTGAATATCTCATGCCAGCCATACCATCTTCATACATTAAGTCAACAATTAATTTTAATTCATGTAAACATTCAAAATACGCAACTTCTGGT
>NZ_CADEPK010000204.1 GCF_902829255.1 Metabacillus niabensis
TCTCTCTACTTACTATTCTCTATTTTTCTAATTAGCCTTAGTGAGTCAGCTTCAAGAACTTGTTTTAAACTTTCAGGTACTTCACTTTCTTTTCCGTTTTCTAAAAGTCTTCGAAAGTCATGAAGGTGCTTCACCGCTTGGTTCACCTTCCCTTTCTCTGCATGCTGCTTTGATTGTTCAAGCTTATTTGTTAATTGCTTATATGCACTTTGACTAATTTCACTAGCTTCTTTCAATCTATCAAGGTCGCTTTTAATCGATGAATGATTTGTTTCGAGAGGTTTCAAAACAAAATTATCAAAGATCGTGTGATTTTTATTTGATCTTAGTCCTACTTTTCCATAGGTAAATGCTGTGCTGCTATTATCTGTATAGTCTATTTTAGGCGTATCCATATCTCCAACAAATATCTTGATATTCGTTCCTTTCGCAACTACCTTCACATGGTGCCATGTATTTAATGGTTCACTTATTTTTGCTCCTGATAAGTAGGCGAAATTGTAATTAAATTTTCCTAAATGAACGCCGTCCTTGTTAATATATGCAATATACCCTTGCAAAAAGTCAGGATTGTTTTGATTAAGCTCAATACCATTAGCTGGATTATTCACTCTAAAAATGATCCCACCGTCACCTATTCCTTTACCAATATTTATATCCGCTTCAACCGAATAATCCTTCCACTTGCTATCTCCAATTACCGATTTCGCAAAAGTCCCTTGTGCTGTATGATATTCCCCTTCAGTAGCTGGTTGTTCATTCTCTCCAGCATTTGTTAAAGCAATACTTCTAAAGTCAAATTCTCCCTTTACCATCTCAACCTTAATCGTATGCTTTCCAGCGGGTAGAGAGATATTTTCTTTTATGACACTTTCCCAGTTATCCCAGCCACCTGTTCTTGGAACATCAATAATCCCAGTGAGATCAACGGTATCATCAAGCCAAAGTCTAATTTGACTTCCCTCAAATTCAGTAGCAACCTTAATATCCAATTGATAATGATCGGCTTTTTCAATGTCGACATTATATTTTAACCATTCTCCAGCCTGATTCCAGCCTACATTATAGCCACCCTCTGGATTGATTCGAATATCTACCGAATCTCTTCTATATTGACCACCAATGTTTGCGGAAGAATTATCATGATAGGCAACACCTTCTCCACCGGTGATATATTCAGCAGCCATGATTTCTCCTGGAAGCTTCTTATGGAAATCAAATCGATGCAGTGTTAACCTTGATAAATCAAACTCTCCTTGTACCGTTACAAGCTTTAACGTATGTTTCCCGGCCGGTAATGAAATATTCTGCAATGAAATGTTTTGCCATTTATTCCAACCATCTGTATTTGGTATATCAATTTCACCTGTTAAATCAATCTTATCATCTAACAGGAGCTTAACTTTACCTCCATCTTTGATCGCTGACGCAACAATGTCTAAACCATAAGTGCCTTCTGCTTCAATGTCTACGTCATATGCTAGCCATTCTCCGGTTTCATTTGAGGTAATAGCGTACCCGCCTTCAGGATTTTCCCGAATATCTACTGAATCTTCACGGTATTTTCCACCGATATTTTCTTCAGTGTTATCATGATATCCTACTCCTTCACCGCCAAGATTATAGTCTTCTGCTTCAATGATTCCTGGCACTGGCTTATGAATATCAAACGATGTAAAATCTAGGCTAGTAAAATCAAATTCTCCTTCTACTATTTCCACTTTAATCGTGTGCTCTCCCTCAGGTAAGGTAATTCCTTTTTTCAATACAGGCCGCCAATTATTCCAATCACCAGTGTTTGGAACATCTAACACACCTGTCAAATCGATGTCATCGTCTAGCCATAAACGAACCTTTGCTGTATTAAATGTTGTAGCCGTATTTATTTGAACATTATAGAGACCTGTTTCTTTGACAGATACATTGTATTTAAACCATTCTCCTGTTTGATTCCAGCCAACTGCAGTACCACCTTTTGGATTGTCACGTATATCTACAGAGTCCCCTCTTAATACCCCACCAATATTTTCAGCTGTTGTATCATGGTATGCAACCCCTTCTCCTCCAGTTATATAATAGGCAGCTCCTATCGTGCCTGGAATTGGCTTGTAAGCATCAAAGGCACTTTGTTTATTTGTATTTACCGTCCAAAATCCTTCTATTTCTTCCCAGCCATCACTTGTTCCATTATTAAAGTCATAAACGATGTTCTCAACATCCTTATATTCTTGGAAATTCATCGTAGCTAAATCAAATGTTCCCTTCTCACTAACTACTTTTATTGTGTGCTGCCCTTCTGGTAAGTCGATCCCCTCTATCGAAAGTGTTTTCCACTCGTCTGTTTGTGGGATATTTATTTCACCTGTTAAATCCAAGCTGTCATCTAAGATCAGCTTTACTTGTGCATTCTTACTAGAGGAGGATACTCGTAAATCGATATTATAGGTGCCAGCTTTCGCAACATTCACATTATAGTTTAGCCATTCTTTATTACCATTAAGGCTTACAATGTATCCCCCATCAGTAGTTGCTTTCATATCAACGTCATCTTGTCTGTATACCCCATGGTTATTTCCCTTTGTCGTATCGTGATAACCCTTTCCCTCACCGCCTGTATTGTAATGAACAGCTTCAATTTCCCCTGGGATCGGCTTGGATGCATCAAACACGTTACTCCCATTTACTTTATTGCTAAAAGCTGTATAGCCAAAAGCTGCATGAACATCAGATGTTGTGTATCCAACCTTTCCACCATTTAGCCCAGCAATTTCATGTGTTTGTTTATGCATTCCATCTACAAAGATTTTAACTGTTGAAGATGATTTTTCTACCCGAATTTGGTGAAGCTTTGAATAGTCATAGCCATCAGGTAAAGCTGTTGTTTTCCGCTCTTGCTCAACTCCATTTACTTTAAAAGCTGTTTCTAATTGATTTTTGTTAGGATTCAATACCGCTATGCCATAGTTATCTTCATCCTTATAGGAAAAAATCGCTCCAAAGCGTGAATCATTGCTTGCCCCTTGTTCGATTGATTTCATATTAAATTCAGCTGTATAGTTTGATGCAGTCGAATGTTTCGTGATGATTTTATAGTGATTTGCTTGATCGATTTTTGTTTGCTGAAGCCATCCATCCATAGCTGATGAGACGCTCCAGCTTCCACTAATATTGTCCCAATTCTTTTCAAATGAAGACGCGGAGAACCTTTCACTGAAGTCAGGCATATCAGGGTTTGGTTGTTTTGCAGTCGTTGGACCAAGAACAAGCATTTTATCTCCGTTCCAAGCAATCCGATCAAGATTCAAATATCTCCCTGGGTTTGCATGACTATGATATACAATATATTCAGAGTCAAGATCAGGTCCACGTACTACAGAATTATGACCTAGTCCAACATTTGCGCCTTCCGTATTTAGGAGAATTGGATTTTGTTCAATGCTAGGAGAAAAATGTGAAATCGGGCTATCACTACTTGCATAATCAACACGATAAGCCTTATTCCAAACGTGATTTCCTGTATACGTCATATAATATTTATCATTTCTTTTCAAAATAGTTGGTCCTTCTGTCCAACCATTCATTTCCGCCCCAGTTTTTGATGCTTCACCGAATGTAAAGGGATCTGCCATTGGCCGAGCATCAATCCTTTGGTCTCCAGTACTGTAAAAATACCATTTTCCATCATCATCAATAAACACATGTCCATCTATTCCCATGCCTAAGTTATCTGTTTTCCTAACAAAAGGACCTAGTGGACTTGTGCTTTTATAAACATAATGTCCATTTCCACCAGGTGATGTGTACATGTAAAAGCTACCATTCCAATACACAACCTCTGGTGCATAAGCAGCCTTCGTACTAGGGTCCTCTGTTACCAAGCCATAATATTCCCAATTAACCAAGTCTTCTGACTGCCATGCCTTTATCCCACTTTTATCATCTACTGTACTAACGTATAGATAATACATGCCGTTATGCTTTAAAATGTATGGATCCCCTTCCCCATAAAATACACCTGTATCCCATTTCCACGAGTTAGGCAATTTAAATGGGTTGCTATAAGCTGAAGAAGAGATAGGAATAGCGGCAATAAAACTAACCATCAATGCCATTGATATGAGCTTTTTCAGGAAAATCTCCTCCTAATTATTATTTCAGATGTAAGCGTTGACATTTCGAAGATTAATTTTGTACATGATAGGCTTGCATCCTTTTTACAGATTTATTTTTCGCTAACGCGAGAATGCCTGCAGATAAAAACATAAATGAACCTATAATATCCATCACAATATAGGACGATAACCCTAAGAGGATAAACCAAATAGGTTTCCTTCTTTCGGCTTTATCATCCTTCAGCGACTTTCCTAACACGAGGTTTAAAATACCTAATATAACAAACAACATCCCAAAGGAAACAGAAAACATATACAAGCTACCAAAAACAGACTGAGCCGCTTCAAGCTTAGCTAGAGTATTATACGAAGAATGCATACCCTCATTTTTTATAAAAGAAGCATAAACAAAGATTGTTAGGAGACCTGAGACAATTTGCCATATAGAACCGATCAAAACGAGTCTTCTCTCTAGCTTTCTATTCATCTTTTAACCTCCTTATCTTACGAGTAAACATCGACCATTTTTCTTAACCTTTAACACCTGATGACAAAGATAGTGATTCCATAAAGTATTTTTGTGTAAATAGATAAAGAATAAAGGTTGGAACAATCGCAATCAATGCTCCTGTTAAGGCGTGGGCAACATCAAGTGCATACATCCCTTGAAGCAATTGTAATCCTGGTGTAATTGGCATGTTTTCAATATCATTAAACACAATCGATGGCCATAGAAAGTCATTCCAAGAGCCTGTAAAGGTAAACAACGCGACAACCGTTAATACTGGTCTAATAAGCGGCAAGATTAACTTAGTGAAAATTTGAAAATCTGAGGCACCATCAACTCTAGCAGATTCATCAAAATCTTTTGGGATTCCTTGCATAAATTGTCTTACGAGAAAAATATTAAATACTCCAGCAGCGCCAGGAACAATCGCAGCCATATAGTGATTAACCCAACCTAATGTATCAATAATTTTATAAAGTGGGATAAGGTTTACAACTGCTGGGAACATCATCGTTGCCATTAAAAAGACAAAGATCGAATCTCTCCCTTTAAATTTCATTCTTGAATAACCATAACCTGCTAAAGAAACAATCACTAAAACTAATAGTGTTTGTGATACCGATATAATGAGTGAGTTCATAAACCACTTCGCAACAGGTACACTTGTGTTTTCAAACAAAACATCCTGATAGTTACCAATAACCCAATGAATTGGTAGAATTGTAAAAGCATTTGATTGAATATCTGCTTCACTTTTAAATGTAGTTAGGAATGTGTACAATAATGGACTTAGCCAAATAAACGCCATGAATAGCAAAAAGAGTAATGAAATGATTTTAGAAACTGGTTTTTTCTTCAAGGAAAACACCCCTAATCACGTTGTCTTAAAAAGAAAAATTGAATTGTCGAAACTACCATAATACATAAACCAAGAACAACTGCCATTGCTGAGCCAATACCAGCTATCGAAATACCAGAACCAAATGCATTCTCTTGTATATACATTAGCAATACGGTTGTTGAGCTCGTTGGTCCCCCTTTTGTTAACATAAGCGGCTGCCCATAAACATTAAATTGGGCAATTGTCGTAATAACAACGGTATATAAGATTTGTGCTCTTATACTAGGAAGGGTAATTTTAAAGAATTTTTGAATATTATTTGCACCATCTATAGCAGCGGCTTCATACAAGTCTTTGGAAATACCGTTAAGGGCTGCCTGATAAATGATCATATTTGCCCCAATTGTCCACCATACTGTTACAATCACTAATGCAATCCAGGCATATGGCTGTGTAGAAAGCCAATTCGTATCAACATTTAAATAATGGTTAATTGGACCAAATGAAACACTAAAGAGCATAGCAAAAATAATCATGACAGCAGATACAGAAAATAATGATGGCATATAAAATAACGCTTGGAAAAATTTCATACCTTTTGGTTTCGTATTAAGTGCAGCAGCTAAGAGCAATGGGATGATAATACAAAATGGAACTGTAAAAAGCACAAATTTGAATGTATTCCCTAATCCGACTCGGAGTTGTTCATAAAATGTGGAATCTTGATTTAATAAAATTTCTGTATAATTTGCCAGTCCAACAAATTCAGGATCACTCACCAAATCCCAATTGGTAAACGAAATATAAATACCATATAAGGTTGGCAATAGAAAAAAAACTGCAAATAAAATGAGATGGGGTCCAATGTATAGATATGGCGATAGATTCAACCTTTTTTTGTTTGAATTTCTCACGATTACTGAGGACATATTTACTTTCTCTTCAGTATTTATCATAGTTTTTAACTCCTATTCTAATAGTTATCGAATAGAGAGAGGATGACCCAGGAGGACTGCCTCGTGGGCCATTCTCAAATAATGCTCCGTTAATCTAGCTGCAAGAAAGCGATTATTTATTAGATTTTATTTTATCCTCTACAGCCTTTTGAGCTTTTTCCAGTCCTTCAGTGATGTCAAGCTTTCCAAATGCTGCATCGCCTACTAATTTATCCACCTCTTCTACTACAAAGCCATTGTACTTATAATCAAAGATTTTTAATGTTTTTTGTAATTCAGGATCCTGTACTAAGAATGATTGTGGTAATTCCTTATACTCTGGATTGTCCAACGTCTCTAATGCCGCTGGGTTTTGTCCTGCTTTTGCCCATGGAAGTGAATTTTGTCTAACATAATCTAAGAAATCCATTATTCCTTTTGCTTTCTCTTCAGAGCGATTCTCATCCTTAAACATGACGAATTGATGTGATGATGTCCAGTTGACAATTTTATCAGGTGAAACTTGCGCGAAGTTTGTTAAGCCCCAATTTAGTTTTTTCGCTTCATTTAAGCTATTTTGCATCCATATTCCTTCTGGATAGAAAATGGCTTTACCGGATTTGAATAGCTGTCCAGGGTCTTCCCCATCTTTGTTCGTAATTTTGTCATCAACTAAACCCTTTAATAATTCTAGTGTCTGCTTCGCTTCAGGAGTATTAAGAGTTGGGGTTACACCATCGTTCGTGATGTCTCCGCCTAATTGATTGTAAATGGATAAGAAGATTGGTCGAGTCCAAGTGAATCCAAAACCAGTAATACCGTCTTTTCTAGACTTTACCCCCGCTTCTCTTATTTCATCAAATGTAACAACGTTATCATCAAGAGCTGTTGGAGCATACTTTTCTAGCAGCTCTTTATTGTAATACATGACAAAGCTGTGTACATCTAACGGAATACTATATCTACCTCCATTCAGATCTCCAATATTCCATCCTGCAGGTACATAGTTTTCTGCTTTCAATTCTGGGTAGTCCGCCAAATAGTCATCGTAAGGTGTTAACATATCACTGTCCACAAATTGTTTAATTCTCTCAGCATGAACAATGGTTAAATCAGGGATCCCTTTGCCTGAATTTACTACTGTCGGGATTTTCGTATACATATCCCCCTCAGTAATTGAAACATTCTTAATCTTGTATTCTGGGTTTGTCTTATTATAGTCATTAACGATTTGTTTCATATTTTCTCCATCCGGCCCAGTAAACGGATTCCAGTAAACAATCTCTTTTTTCGCTGAATCAGACCCTGAGCTACTAGATGAACTACATCCTGATAAAGCCATCACAAATACTAAAAGGATAGTGAACATTAAAACAGCTGTTTTTTTCATACTCTTCCCCCTATTTGTCGTTTTCCTTAATCTATTACCGCAGCATTATGTAAGTTATCTCCCCCTCAACTTAGCTTTTTGTAAGAACGATGAAATTTTATATGAACCTATTGACTGAAATAAGTAATTCCAGTCAATAGAGACTAAACACGTATACAATTACTATTGAATGTGTTATTTCCCAATCATTTCATGTCGCTACTCGTCTATTTAAGGGAATTTATGTTCTATTAATTTCTCTTATTTTCTTTACGTCTACTTTTGGTTCCCTCTCTTCATTTAGAAGACCATTAACCTCTTGCTGTACATCTGTAATTTGTGTATAACAGTATCCACTTATATAAGAAGTATCCTTAATTGCTTGTGTAATAGATTCATAACGATATAGGAAGTCTTTTTCACTCTCTACCTGATCACCATAGCCCCAGCCCTTTTCTGAATTGAAGGCTATTCCACCATACTCACTTACGATGATAGGCTGCCCTTTATATTCATAGCCCTGTGCCATTGCATGCTTAAATTTATTGAATGCGATTTCATTATTAACAATTTTTTGTTTATCTTTATAGCGATTTACAAATTCATCGCCATATTCAACATAATCGTGCAAAGTAAGAATGTCTGAAATCGTATGCTCCCAGCCATCATTTACGATAACAGGCCTCATACTATCGATCGCTTTTGTAAGATGATAGATTGCCTCTGTAAATTTTTGCTGCTTACGATCTGTATATATATTTTTCACACCCCAAGATTCATTGAAAGGTGTCCATGTAATAATACTTGGATGATTATAATGCTGCTTGACAACCTCTAACCATTCCTCTGTGAAGCTTTGAACCGCCTCATCTGAAAATTCATACGTTGCAGCCATTTCTGACCAAACAAGAAGGCCTTTTTTATCTGCCCAATATAAGAAGCGTTGATCCTCAACCTTCATATGTTTTCTTACTCCGTTAAAGCCCATTTCTAATACCTTATCAATATCCTCTAGTATCGCCTCTTCACTAGGTGGTGTTAAATGAGAATCTTTCCAATATCCTTGGTCTAAAATAAGCCTTTGATAGAGCGGAATATTATTAAGTAATACATTTCCGTTCTCAATTGAAATCTTCCTCATCCCAAAATAAGACCTTACTTGATCGATTACTTCGTTATCCTTCATTAATGTAAATTCAACATCATATAAGTTAGGTGCTCCTGGACTCCAATGGAAAACTCTCCAGTGGTGAAATTCACTTGTAATATTTGTAGTAAAGGTTTGAGTTGTGCGGATAACGGATTGATCAACTGTTTTAATTTGCTGTCCCTTAAAAGAAATCGAAGTTCTTAAGACTAGAGCTGGATCGGGTTTTCCTGAAAGCTCATACGTAAACTCCACGGATTCTGTATCGATATTTGGCGTTATTTTAACTGACTGAAGATGTACTTCATTTAAAAACTCAAGCCATACCGTTTGCCATATCCCCGTTGTTTGCACATACCAGCATTCATAGCTATTATCCATCCATCTTTGCTTACCACGCGGTTGAAAGCAGCTTTGACTATCTTCGTTTTTCACAACAATATTCAATTCATTCGACTCTGCTAAGTAGTCCGTTATATTAAAGGAGAATGCGATTTGTCCTCCCTTCCTTTCTCCGACAAACATACCGTTCACCCAAAGCTTAGTGATATAATCGGCAGCTTGAAAATGGAGCAAAATCTTTTTATTTTTATACTGAGGTGGGATTTCTATCTTTTTTTGATACCAAACATTTGGACAAAATTTCTCCTCTCCTATCCCACTAGCCTTTGTTTCATATGTAAATGGAACGATTATTTTTTTATCAAAGTCGGCTCCCTCGTACCATTTTTCTTTTTCCCCTTTGTTTTCTTGATCAAATTTAAAATTCCATTCACCATTTAAGTTCATCCAATCTGTTCGTTCAAACTGTGGTCGCGGATATTCCTTTCTTGGAATGCTATTGTTTGTCATACTATATATCTCCTTTATTTAGAAAGTTTTCAATTCTTTAAGACACCTTTATAGAAGCGCTTACAAAATGTATTTTATAGCAGAAGAAATTCCATTCATATACTAAACTTAGTATAAAATATAC
>NZ_CADEPK010000205.1 GCF_902829255.1 Metabacillus niabensis
AAACCCTGTATTAAAGGAGCTTATACTCGGATACCCAGCTTTCATCGCAATTTCTTTCACTGTCAATTCCTTGTTTTCTAATAACCATTGCTTGCTCTGCTGTAGACGGCATAATGTAATGAATTCCATTGGTGTCATTTGCGTGGCGCGTTTAAATAAGCGACAAAAATAATAGGTGCTAACTCCAGCCTGTTCTGCCCAATACTCTAAATCAAACGGATCACATGCCTTTTGCTGCATAAGAGGAAGGAGGGTCTGAATTCGATTATCGATTTCCTGGCGACGTTGAGCTGTTCTTGGTACAGCATTTGTGACAAATTCAATCAAAAACGTATACGTAAGAGTAGACAATCTAGATAAATGTAAAAAACTATTCTTCTCTGCCTCAAGAAGGAGCTGTTCATGGGTCTCCTCTAATCGTTGTAATTGTTGAACCGTCCAGAGCCGGTCATGATGAAATCCCTTTTCTGTTAGAAATGGGTGAAGAACATTGCCGTAAAAGTGAACCCAGCGAATATTCCACGGATCATCCTTACTGCTATAATAGCGCTGTTCCTGCATTGGAAAGTAAAGGAACGCATCACCTCGTTTTAAGGTGAATGGCTTCCCATCAATTTCAAGAAAGCCTGTTCCTGACACGATAAAATGAATACTAAAATTATTTAACGTTCCAACCTTGCGATCAACCTGATGATCAGGCTCATTAAAATACCAGCCAATCGATTCGGGAAGAATCATATACTCATCTTCATTTAATGTAGGCAATAAATATTGTCTAATCATTTTTATCATCCTTATGAGAGCAATATTGTTTCATTTATATAACAATAAGTTTCTATTTTTATTTTAAAGATAGGCTCATATAATGACAATATAGTATTAAATCTTTTTAAGGGAGAGGGAGAAATGAAGAAGATTCATTGGGGAATTCTCGGCTGTGCGAATATTGCAAGGCGTGCTGTCATTCCTGGAATTTCCGCATCTGAAACAGGAGTCGTCTCGGCCATTGCGAGTAGAGGAAGCGAAAAAGCAAAACAATTTGCAGAGGAATTAAAGATCCCGACAGCTTATGGGAGCTATGAAGAGCTATTAGCAGATCCAACCATTGATGCAGTGTATATTCCATTGCCAAACCATTTACATAAGGAATGGACGATTCGGGCAGCTGAAGCGGGAAAGCATGTTTTATGTGAAAAGCCTTTAGCCTTGGACGCAATGGAAGCAACGAAAATGGTTGCTAGTTGTGAAAAAGCAGGTGTCGTCTTTGCGGAGGCATTTATGTATCGATATCACCCGAGATATACGATGATTCGAGATGTCATTAGTTCGGGGGAGATTGGTGATATACGTGGTATTCATGGTACCTTTACGTTCAATAACGCAAAGGACAAGGGGAATGTACGTTATAAGCAGGAATGGGGTGGTGGTTCATTATATGATGTTGGAGTTTATCCAATCAGTGCAGCACGGATGATTCTTGGTGAGGAGCCGCAAGCTGCGACAGTACACGCCTTATTTTCCAAAGAGCATGATGAAGTAGACATGATGGCATCAGGCATTCTTGAATTTGCTAACGGTGTTGCATTAACCTTTGACTGTGGAATGTGGGCAGCATTTCGAAATACGCTAGAAATCATTGGTACAGACGGACGTATTGAAGTACCATCAGCATTTATTACCGAACAAAATGAAGCAGATAACTTTTATGTCTTTACGAATGATGGAAGAAGGGAAGTCGAGGTGCCACGATTGAATCAATATGCTTTGCAGGCAGATGCAATTGGAAGAAGTATTCTTACAGGAGAACCATTACCTTTTCCAGCAACTGATGCAATTGAAAATATGAAGGTTCTCGATGCCTGCTTAACTTCAGCAAGGGAACGAAGACGTGTTGAAATATAAAAATAGGAGGAATACGACATGAAGACAATTACGATTCCAGGGCTTAATAAGAAAGTTACGACACTTATTCAGGGTTCAGATTATTTTAGACCGAGCATTTATGAAAGGGTTTGCAGTGTGCTGGATCGATATGTTGCAATCGGTGGAAATACAATTGATACAGCACATGTTTATTGTGGTGGAGAAAGTGAAGTAGCTATCGGACAATGGATGAGGGACCGCAATAATCGTGAGGATGTTGTCATTCTTACGAAAGGTGCACATCATGATCAGAATGGTCCTCGCGTGACACCTGAGGCAATTTCTAATGATTTGTTTGAAAGCCTTGAACGTCTTGGAACAGACTATATTGATTTATATGCTCTCCATCGCGATGACCCTTCTATTCCAGTTCAGGTCATTATCGATGCTTTAAATGAGCATATCCAAGCGGGACGAATTAAGGCGATTGGTGGTTCAAATTGGACGGTTGAGCGTCTCCAGGAAGCTAATGAATATGCTGCGATGAATGGACTTGTTGGCTTCACCTTTAGCAGTCCAAATCTAAGTCTTGCAAAGGCAAAGGAACCATTTTGGTCTGGATGTGTTTCGGTTGATGAATCAGATTGCGAGTGGCATAAACAATATCAATTTCCACTGCTGTCCTGGTCCTCACAGGCACGTGGCTTTTTTACAGGTCGGTTTACACCTGAGGATCGGAGCAATGAAGATCTCGTTCGTGTTTTCTATAGTGATGAAAACTGGGAACGTCTTCGCCGAGCAGAGCAACTAGCGAAGGAAAAGGGGGTAACAACGATCCAAATCGCCCTTGCCTATGTGCTTAATCAACCATTCCCAACATGTGCTCTAATCGGTGCTCAAAATGACGAGGAACTGCTATCATGCTATGAAGGCTCCAAAATTGAATTAACACAAAAGGAATTAACCTGGCTCGAAAAGGTTGAAAACAGCGTAAAATAATTGAAAAATGGGGGACTGTCCCCCATTTTTTATTTTTATTAAAATTTTTTCATTTTCGACGCTACTCCCGTTATGCTTACTCCCTATATATACAATGAAAACCATTTGAAACGAGAAATGGTGAGCCAAAAGGTTTTTATTTTATCTAAACAATTAAGGGGAGTAAGGAAAAATGGAAAAATTCAATTACGAGTTATTACAATCGTATCAATCATTTAACACGATCGAAGAAATGGACCAGGCTGTCCGCGGCTTTTTGTACAAGCATAAGGAGGAATTGTCAGAAGGGACGATATCTGTTCTTACACAAATTTGGCGACATTCTGTTAAGGTAATCGGTGTTTCCTTTGCCCGAAATGATTATTTAGCAGAGCAAGCAAACGTTAGCCGCCGCACTGTCATTCGCGCCTTGAATGTCTTGATGGAGAAAGGACTTATTAAAAAAATTCCAACAGCAAGAAAGACAGGCAAACAGGGGGTTAACATCCTTATCATCCAGCCATTTGATTCAATCGAAGCATTAAAAAATACGATGACACACCATGATGACACACCAGAAGTCACAGCTAATAAAACAGAGAATAAGCAAAGCTCACTCTGTGAGAAAAGATCGATAAAACCTTATAACGTAAAGGAACTGGAAGAGCCGACAGCTGATCAGCTTGATGTGAGCTTTTTACCAGAATCTATTCCTCAAGAATTTGTAATTGCTGTAAAACCGTTTTTCAACGCAATCGGAATTTATGAGCTATGGAAAAGAGTGCTACTCGTATATCGTAAAATGAAACTAAAGAAAGACCTAGAAGCTGTTATTGATCGCGTCATCTATGCCTTTAAGCAAACGGTATTTGCTAAAAAACGCGGGAAGATTAACTCGACGTTTGAAGGATACTTTTACACAATTCTTTATTCGGAGCTCATTGTCGAAAAACGGAGAGAGATGAAGCATGATTATTATGATTTTTTGGCTTCCGTGTAAAAAGGTACCGTTAGAGAATGAAAAAAGTTTCAAGAATAGAATAGGGTACTTCCTAATTTTAGAAAGCACCCATTTGAATGATGAATAGTGGCATTCATCTTATCCGTGATTTTGTTAATTAATCTTTACGTTTCCTTGGATGATGTTCGTGCTACCAGCTTCATTGCTTACTAGAGTTCCATCTGTTTTTATTCTATTGTTTAAAACTTCATTAGATAGTGAAGCTCCAGTTAATCGAATCCCAGGATTCCGATAGCCGGAATATGTGATAATTTCGTTATTGACCAGTTTATTATAGCTACCTGGTGCAATCCTAACGACAGATTCAGGATTTAACGTACGATCATTTTGTTGAATACTGTTTTGTGAAACTGTATTGTTATCAGCTTGAATAAGAATCCCATGGATGTTTGAGTCAATCACAGTGTTTCCAGTGATCGTATTGTGGTGTGCACCTGATAAGATAAAGATGCCTCTTGGATATTTTTCAATTACATTATTTGTAACTGTATTATAGGCACCACCATTCGGAATTCGTATTCCACCATAGCTATCCTGCTGTTGCCGGCTATTAATAATTCGATTATTAGATACTGTTGTATACGTTGCACGAGATAAATTAATGCCACTACCACCTGTTGAATTTGTTATTTCATTGTTTGTGATCGAAACATTTGTAAATTCACCGACTGGGTAATTCTCATCACCTGTTGCAATGGAATGGCCGCTTGTTCTGTCAAATTTACTATTCTTTATCGCGGAATTTTGCATTCTTCTTAGTATTGCGCCATTTGTCGTATCTCTTATTTCAATTCTATCCAACGTTAAATCGGTGATTTTTTTGTCAATTAACATCCCGCCAATTTGGCTCAGACCTTTAGCAGCGCGATTTGTCCGATCTCCATCAAATGTAAGATCAGAAACGGTAACATTTAATTCAATTGAATTGGACGGTAGCACTGGGTTACCAACTATGTAGCTTCCTGCTGATTCCATTTTCTTAATAATTGTTCGGCCCATACCTGCCCCTACGATGTTTACACCTTTATAAAAACGAAGCTCTTCAGCAACGTAATACGTACCTGCTGGAATATAAACGGTTCCCTCGACCCCACGATCATAAAAGTAACGCATTGCGGAATGTAGGGCATTTGTTTGCGACGCTTGAACACCAGGTCTTGCACCAAAATCTGCTGCGTTTACCGTTTCTTCTGCATGTGCATGTGGTAAGACGTATACCAATGAAAGGAAAAATACAACTAGGAGCATACAACCATATTTCAACATTTTCATTTCTTCAAGTCTCCTTTTTAGATATTTGATTGCATTTTGGGGAAAGTGTAATATGTTCTCATGAGGTAAGGAAAAAAGATGTATCAATGTAGCTAAAACGAAACTTTTAAAACTATATGTCATCACCTACCAATCTTTTAGAATGAATAGCAAGGATAGGTTAACAAAGTTAAAGTTTTCAAGCAATATGTAAATGATACCGTTTACATATATTCGTTTCTTATCAAAAAAACGGTACAAATACATTTGACAAAAGAGTAAATAGGAGATTTTAGCGAAAAAAAACAACATTATTCGCTATTGACTTATTGGTATCTTTTGTTATTATTTAATTGAACAGTGGTTAATAAAGGAGGAGCTATGTCACCTAGAAGAGCAGGGAGCAATGAATTAACTCGAGAGATGATAATGGATGCTGCACGAGATTTATTTGTTCAAAAGGGCTATCAGCATGTGTCGATGAGGCAAATTGCTAAAGAGCTAAATTATAGTCATGGGGCTATTTATTACCATTTTAAAAATAAAGCTGAGCTGTTTTATGCACTTGTTGAGGAACATTTTGACATGCTGGATAAGAAGCTAGAGCAAATTATTCATTTGGAAATGGATAATCATTCAAAGCTTAAGGA
>NZ_CADEPK010000206.1 GCF_902829255.1 Metabacillus niabensis
ATTCTATACACTTCCACTTTCCTTTTTTTCATTGTATTCTAATTATAAGGGACTATTAACCCAATTAGGGGGATCGCCAAATGGATCATTCCAAATTAGCAAAGGAAATTTTAACTCTTGTTGGTGGTGAACAAAATGTAACCGCTCTAGTTCACTGTACAACAAGGCTACGTTTTAAACTTAAAAATAGAGAAAAAGCAAATAAAGCTATGCTTAAGAAACTTCCAAATGTTATTCAAGTCATGGAAATGGCTGGACAATTTCAAATTGTCATCGGACCAGATGTTAATGAGGTCTATCGTGAAATAATGATGGCAACAAACCTTGATGATGTAAAAGAAGAGGAAGCACAAGATGAAGATAAGGAGAGTTTTTTTAATCGTGCAATAGATGTTATTTCAAGCATTTTTACCCCTTTATTAGGGGCAATGGCAGGTGTCGGTATATTAAAGGGCTTGCTTATTTTAGCAGTTGACTTTGGTTGGATAGTGAAAGAGGAAGGTACGTATCAAATATTGCACGCTGCAGCAGATAGTTTGTTTTATTTTATGCCAATCTTGCTTGCGATTACATCGGCACGAAAATTTCGAACGGATCCATATATATCTGTCGTAATTGCTGGTGCCTTATTGTATCCGGATTTAATTGAAATTTATAATGAAGGATTGGATATTACATTTTTGGGGCTACCGATTTTTTTAACAAACTATTCAACCTCTGTGATTCCGATAATCATAGCTGTTTATGTTATGTCAAAAATTCAGCCAATTATTAATAAATGGTTTCATTCTTCAATTAGAACGTTTTTCACACCATTATTTTTAATCGCGACAATGGTACCGTTAACTTTATTAGTTTTTGGACCTTTTGGCACGATTGTTAGCAAATGGCTAGGAATTGGTTATTCATTTTTGTATGAAGGCAGTCCATTTATAGCAGGTGCAATCGTCGGCTTTTTCTGGCAAATTCTTGTTATTTTTGGTCTTCATTGGGGTCTTGTACCAATTGCAGTAAATAATCTATCTCAATTTGGTTTAGACACATTTGCTGCGATGCTTACACCTGCAATTTTTGCTCAGGCTGGATCAACCTTAGGAGTTTGGCTAAAAACGCGGAATAAGCAAGTGAAGGCTATTTCAGGTCCAGCTACATTTGCAGGGGTTCTAGGCATTACAGAACCAGCTATATATGGGATTACGTTGCGTTTTAAAAAGCCGTTTATAATCGGGTGTATCGGTGGAGCAGTCGGTGGGGCAATCGTCGGAGTTTCTGGTGCTGCAGCTAATTCAGTAGCAGTTCCTGGACTTACGACCTTACCAGTTTATTTCGGACAAGGCTTTCCATTATTTATTATTGCGATTATCATTGCTGTTTGCATTGCAGCTATAGGAACATTTTTATTTGGTTATAGGGATGAAGAAGAAGATGATGAGATAGTACCTTCATCTAAAGCAGAGCATCCAGCAATCGAGGATTCAATCATATATAGTCCTTTAGCAGGAGCAGTTATTCCTTTAGAACAAGTTGAAGATGAAGTGTTTTCTTCTGGTGCGATTGGAGGTGGTGTGGCAATTATTCCGACTGAAGGGAAGTTGTTTTCTCCAGTAAACGGCGTCGTTACATCCATTTTTCCGTCTAATCACGCGTTTGGAATTACCTCTGATGCAGGGATTGAAATTCTTATTCATATTGGGATGAATACTGTACAACTAGGTGGAAAGGATTTTGATGTACAAATAAATAAAGGTGATAAAATTACAAAGGGCCAATTACTGGCTACCTTTGATATTATGGGCATTGTCCATGCCGGATGTTCGATTACAACACCAATTGTGATCACCAATTCAATGGAATATCTTGATGTGATAAGTATTGAAGCAGAAAATGTTGAAGTAGGGGAGCGTTTGATTACGATAGTAAAATAGTAAAAGCCCAATTTAGTGACAATCTTCATTGTGATAACGAGATTGTCACTAATAATATGTCTATTTTACTTTTAATTCGTCAAGCATTTCCTCTACTGCATGTGCAAAGCCATGTTCTCTATTTGTTTTTGTTGTGAAGTTGCACAACTGCTTGATTTCATTATCGGCATTTCCCATTGCAACACCGCGTCCAGCCATCGTTAGCATTGAAACATCGTTATAACTATCTCCAATCGCCATTACATCTTTCATAGCGATATTGAGCGTTTTTGCAAAGTGTTCAAGAGCAGGTCCTTTTTGTGCATCTTTATGATTAAATTCTAGATTTGAAAAGCCTGATGAGGTAATAGCTAAGTCTTCCTTGTCTTTTAATTGAAGATAAATAGGGTTTAAATTTTCATTTTTCATAGAAAATGCAAGAATTTTATAGACGATTATGTCTTCACGCTCGAATAGTTCATTCATATCTGGAGTAATTTTTATTTCTTCATCCTGAAAACGCTGCAATGCCATCTCGCGAATTTCTTCTCGTGAAGTAGTTGGATGGAAAGACATCATAATATCAATCATGACCTGTAAAAAACCTTCACGGCTTTTTGTAAATCCGCCCTGGTTTGTAAATACTTCAAAATATAAGCCTTCTTTTTCACAAATTGCCTGAATTCTTTTACAGTCTTGTTCTTCTAATGGAGTACTTTTTAGTAATTGGCCAGCATTGTTATAAATTTTTGCGCCATTTAAACAAATTATAGGAAGATTAAGACCAGCTGCCTCTAGAGGTTTTTTCGCAGCATGGTAAGTGCGCCCTGTAGCGACAACAACTTGTATGCCATGCTTCTCAGCTTTTTTAATCGCTTGAACATTTTCTGCACTAATCTCATGATTTTCGTTTAGTAATGTTCCGTCTAAATCAGTCGCTAAGAGTTTCACAATGTATCCTCCTTTAAGATAATAAAAATAAATATCTAGAATAGTAAGCAAAAAAATTATATACTGATTAAATATATAAAACAATTAATCTTATTTTTAGTATACACTTCATTGGTTTTTTACGATAGTGAAGTATGTATAGCTTCCTTTAATTTTATGTAAATTTTTTCTGTATTAGAAGACAACTTGAATATTTGCAAAAACAATGACATTATGGTGTAATGGGTCATATACTTTTTATACCTTACTATATAAAATATAAAGGGCAATAAAATTTATTGAACAGGAAGATTCAGATGAAAATTGATTTAACATATAAAGAAAAGCTGCTTAAGATATTAACAGAAGATCAGATTAAATTTTTTGAACCATTAAAAAAGCATACGTACACAAGATTAGGGGGAGAAACTGATGTGTTTGCTACCCCAACAACGTATGATCAATTAGAAAAGATTATCAAACTTTCAAAGGAATACGGAGTTCCTGTTACATTGATTGGTAACGGTTCTAATTTAATTGTAAAAGATAAGGGGATTCGCGGATTAACAATAAGTCTTGTGGCAATGCAAGAAATAAGAGCTGAGTCCAACACAATATATGCACAATCAGGTGCTGCAATTATTGATGTGTCAAGATATGCGTTAGCAAAAAATTTATCTGGCCTAGAGTTTGCCTGCGGGATTCCTGGAACTGTTGGCGGAGCACTGTATATGAATGCTGGAGCGTATGGCGGACAGATTTCAGATGTTTTAAAAAGTGCGTTGCTTATGAATGAGGAAGGTGAGAGATTTACTTTATCAAATGAGGAACTTTCGTTAGAATACAGAAAAAGTATTATTTCAAAAAAGAATTATATTGTACTAGAGGCAGAATTTAGTCTCGAGGAAGCAAGCTATGAGAAAATAAAAGCGAAGATGGATGAGAATACTTTCCTTAGAGAAAGTAAACAGCCATTGGAGTATCCGTCATGTGGTAGTGTATTTAAACGACCTCCTGGCTATTTTGCTGGCAAGCTTATCCAGGATTGTGGTCTACAAGGATTAAGAATTGGTGGTGCCGAGGTTTCTACGAAGCATGCTGGATTCATCGTGAATGTTGATAATGCGACTGCAAAGGATTATACCGATTTGATTAATATTATCCAAAGAACGGTAAAAGAGAAATTTGCGGTAGATTTAGAAACAGAGGTAATGATCATTGGCCGAGATGAAAGCGATGCTGATTGATCGTTTTCATTAATTTGAGTTATTGAAGTAAATTGCTTTATAAAAAATTCCATGAAGTAAGGAGGTAAGGCAGATGGGAATCGTTGTCGTTGAAATATGTGATGGTAGCTTAATTAATGAGCTTGATATCGAAAGCATTTTGGAAGCACAATATCCAGAAGTGGCAGTGATTGAAAGTAGCTGCCTTTCCTTTTGTGGAATGTGTGCAAAGAGACCATATGCAATTGTAAACGGAAAACGAATTTTTGCCAAAACATCAGAAGAATGCTTGGCATTAATTAAAGAACAAATCGAAGCTGAGTTGGCGGAGTATTCATTGTAATAATATTTGACCTATTAGGTGAGAAATCGCACTAAGTTTTTAAGGAAGGCATACTCCTTAGCTAGAAGATGTGTAAGGTATGAATGCTATTTGGGAGCGGGTCATTCTAGAAAGCGTAGAGTTCGGTATACTACAAATTATATATAGATGAAGAATAGTTAATGTAATTTCAGTTAGAAATCGGACGAGAGTAAGTGAATGTTGAAAAAAGATGTTGTTGCGATAGTATGCTTCAATGAAACTGTCTATATGCCAAAAATAATCGAGATGAATTAATCAGTCCGAATGTTATTTCACTATAACGTATTTAGCTGTAATGTTTTTATAAGGATTTCGAATTGTTCATAAGAAAAAACGCATGGAGTGGGTGGTTACCACCAAAAGTAAGAGCGAAAGAACTAACTTTTTGGGGTCTGACTTGTTCCATGCGCTTTTCTTTTGCCATTGGTGAATTATCCTTCAAATAAATAATCCCTCTCAACTTTACAAATTCGAACTTGGTAACTTTTATACCATTCTCGTTTGCCCTTATCCTGTGCAATTTTATGGGCGGAGTTTTCCTTCCAATTTTTAATGTCTTCTAACGATCTCCAATAAGATACTGTAATACCTAGCTTGTTATCCCTTGCACTTTCCATACCTAAAAATCCCTGTTGCTCAGAAGCTAGCTTTTCCATAGCTTCTGACATTTTTCCATACCCATTATCCCCTTCTGTTCTCTGGGAAGAAAAGATTACTGCATAATAGGGTGGGTGCGGTTTATTGATTTTTTTGTCCATTATTAATTCCTCCAATATTAATTCCTTTATTTAGAATAGCTTTCGATTTAGATTAATAAAGTAAATGTATAATACTATGATAATAACTGATTTTTTTTAGAGGGTATATCAATTTAATGAATTGCTAATTAACTTATTGAAAATACAGAAAAATTTATACATAGAATTACTGGGTATATTAAGATATAATTTATGGGACTAAGGAAAGGTTAAATGAATGCATTTAACTAAACTAAATTAAAAAAGATTTGAGGGAAATGTATGGCATTTACTAGTTTTATTATGTTGTTTGTTGTATGTTTGGCTTTTCTTTTCTTTGTGGTAGGTGTTACTTTATATAAGAAAAAGAAAACAACAAATAAACCAAGCATTCTCGGAGTTTGTTCGCTATTACTACAACTAATTCTGTTTGTTTTATTCTTTAGTGGAATCTTAGAAAAATTTAATGAAACAGTAGCTAATATTTATTGGTTAGGTACGATTATATTTGGTCTCGTTGTTGGAGTAAAAGAAATAAAAAGGAATATCATTATATCTTTAGCAAGTATTTTTTTGAGCATATTATTAGCGATTCTAATGTTTCTAATGCTACTAATTACCTCAATGT
>NZ_CADEPK010000207.1 GCF_902829255.1 Metabacillus niabensis
TTATTGTACCGAATAAACGTTCGCAAATAAAGAAAAACTTCATTCCAATTGAGTAAGCTATGAACTCATCGAAATGAAGCAAATATTTTTAAAACTTCCATTATTACTTTATTTTTTAATTTATAGTGATTTTGATTTTCACTTAAGCTTTACTTCTATTATTGGTGATTCACCTTTTTTAACAATATCAGGTTCTGACTTTTTAATATAAGCGATACTATCACTATTTGTTATAACGATTGGTGTAATCGTACTTGCTGCTCGATCACGAATAAGCGTAAGATCTATTTCCATTAAAGGATCACCGACTTTAACCTTTTGCCCTTCTT
The DNA here is from genome assembly GCF_902829255.1 of Metabacillus niabensis. Taxonomy (GTDB): domain Bacteria; phylum Bacillota; class Bacilli; order Bacillales; family Bacillaceae; genus Metabacillus; species Metabacillus niabensis. Next base: position 330 of record NZ_CADEPK010000207.1, read on the forward strand.
TTACTAAAGGGGTAAATCCTTCACCGCTCAAATTTACTGTCTCAAGGCCAATATGAATTAACAATTCAACTCCTAATCGGGAACGTAATCCTATGGCATGTTTTGTATGAAATACTTGAATTACTTGACCAGCAAATGGTGCAATTACAAGATTCTCAGATGGTTCAATTGCCATTCCATCCCCCATTAATTTTTGTGAGAAAACAGGATCAGGCACATCTTCAAGTCTAACTAATTTTCCTGATAAAGGGGCGACTATTTTCTCCTCCTCTACCCTTTGTTTTTTTCCAAATAATGACTTTAACATAGTACGACTCCTCTTATACGTTATTCTTAAAACTTAGCTGTTTAATAAGATCTATAGACAATTATGTATGAAGAAAACCAAACAGTTTCAAACTCAAAGTGATATACTAACATCTTTTTAGGGACATAAACCTTTTTTTGTTCATTTCATATAATAATTTGACAAAGTATGTAAAGGAAGGATGAAAATCATGAGCAAAAAAGATAAATTTCTGCAAAACAAATCGAATGAGCTCAATGACTCAATTGACTTTTTTCAAATTGTTGATCATTTTTTTCGTTCAGACCCAATAAAGCAATTTATGAATAATGTTGACTCGATACTACTTGAAACTTTCCCACATCATCATATACATGTACGCTCATACGAAACAGATAAAAACTATCATATCGACTTGAAATTTCCACCGGTTAAAAAAGAACAAATAAAGCTAGAACTTTATCAACAATATTTAACACTAACGATTACAAACCGTGAAGAACTTAAAGAATATAATGAAAATTCTTCTACGTTCCGAAGCTTTACCTCACAGGATAGTATTTCTCGAACGATATTACTGCCATATGTAGTAAATGAAAACGAAATTAAAACTTCATTCAAAGAAGGCTCACTTTTAGTGACACTACCTAAAAAGACAAAACAAATAGAAATAAATGAAGAATTACAATAAACTATTATATAAAATTTCTCTTAATAAATCCTTAAATACGTATTATCGCATACAAAAGTCTGTAATACCTAAAGGATGAAGAACCAGATAGCTTATTGTATATCTTGGAGCTTTCTGGTTTTTCAATCCCTTTTTTAGCTATTTTTATGTGATTTGCTCCCATATTTCGGATTATCCTCAGGAGTTGGATCCCTTTGCAAATCCTTTGCAGAAGCTGTGATTTCATTGAACCCCTTTTTTAGACGTTCTTTTCTCTTCATCAGTTTCACCTCATTTTTATTTTTTCACAATTGATCTTCATTATGCTTAATGAAAAATCCAATTATTAACTTGAGAGAAATCATTAATTGGATGAAACAATACATATAGGAGGTGTTTACATGAAAGAAAAAAAGATAAACCTACCTGATTTTCATGAATTAGAAGATCGGATCATTGCTGAACCTTCACATTCACCAACTCTTGTCATCAAAACAAACCTTGATGCTGATAGTGTGACAAGCGAAAATCCATATTCACAGAACGATCAAACACCATCCAATGAATTCAAAAATTTTTTTAAGGACTGAATGTTCATGGATTTTACACTAGATTATTTAAAAGAGGCCATTTCTAATTATGACGATAGCTCAGTTTGTCAGCGAATCTTTTCTAAATTATCCAGAAGAGACTATAAATCCGAAATGGAGTTTGTCCAGGTTTTAGATGATGCAGAAATTCATTTTTTAAACAGAGTCCTGCCTGAAGAAATTAAATATGCGTTTCATAACCAGGATTTTATTAGAGGTAATCAACTTAATGAAGTGTACGAGCTGTTAATCTAATTTCCATTTTGCGATTTTAAAAAGAGCAAAGCAATTAAATACCTTTGCTCTTTTTAATACACAACTATTTAAAGATGGATGTTACTCCTTTAAATAGCCCACCCATTTGATTAACAGCATTCATCATTTGTCCAGCTGTATCAATCATTTTATTTAAATCTAATTGCCCATCAGATTTTTTAAACTGAGACATTATTGTATTCAAACCTGATGGCTGTTGTTTTAGTAATGGAGTTGGCTTCGGATATGGTGCTACGTAAGGTGAATTTATGAAGGAATTGTTAACCATTCCACTTGTTCCATCCTGGAAATAATTAGGTTGCATTGGTTGATATGGTGGTTGCATTGGTTGAAAATTTTGTTGCTGATAATAAGGTTGGTGCAGTGAATGAAAAGGTGAAGAAAATAAATTAAACGGCTGTAACGGTCGATAATATTCACCATGACCTAACCAATGCCCATTATGTTGGTAATGATTGTGACCATGCATTTTTACTCCTCCTACATTTTAGCAAATACCGTGATTTATAGGTATTTTATGACTAATTTGCCTAATTGGTGAGATGTTCTACTATTTTGTAAGCAAAAATACATGAAAAGGAGGGTTTAAATATGTCTAGAGGAAAACATTTTGATCATATGGAAAAAGGACACAAGCCTACCATTTCTAAACGAGGTCAAAACGTCGCAAGAAAAACAGAAGAATTAGTTGAATATGCAATTGAGCCAGTAGCAACTGAAAATAACCGTCCAGTTTCTTATATGGTTGAAAAAAAATAATTCAATAAGCAGCAAGAAGTATTCTCGTTGGCGAATGCTTCTTGCCTTTAAAGCTATTGTTTATTCAAAAATAGAATAAATGAATTAAATGTCGTTGTGTAACTCTGTAAGCATCGTTTTAAGAATATATTCAACAGAATTATATAAATTATAAAATCGTTGGTTATTAATATCTTTATAAAAGGATTGTAAAATGATTTGCTCGATATTTTCAACTGTCGATTCTATTTGAGTTAAATGTATATATTTTGGATTTGTTTTAACAATCCAATCATCAGCCAATGGTTTCCATTTTGCTGTTAGGTCTGAAACCGTTTCAAATGTTGGCTTTACTTTATTGTAGAACAATTCTTCTGTTTTTTCCGGCTTTTGTTTTATTAGTTCAAATCTCTCTTTACATTCATCAATTGCATGCAGAAGGTTCTTTGAAATCATTTCTAAGTTCATCTTGCTTCACCTCTGCCTTCATCATATCACGTTCCGAATAATATTACATATTAGTTGCTACAATCGGAAAACAAGAAGCAGGAGATGGTTTAAATCCATTATCTTTAACTGGTAATTCTTTAGCATCGATTCGGGAAATCATGTTATCTAACTTCCGATTGATTTGATAAGCATCATTTTGTAGTTGAATACCAACCTTTTCACTTTCAACCTTATCCATAAAGACTTGTTCAAGTGACAGTAGTTCTCTTTCCAACTCTTCCAGTTTTGCCTCAATTACCGTCTTTTCAATGATTTTTTTCATTTTTCTCCCTCCTTATACATATAGTCATTCGCTCATTATTTTTATCTCCCTTCAAGCTTGACAAAACTAGTTTTCATTCGCCAAAGAAAGTAAAAACAAACAATCTTCGACATTTTCCTTCGACCTGAATGGAAAAAAGGAAAATGTAGACACTATTAATAGGAGGTGCGAGACATGGCTAAAAAAAATAGCGAGAAGCAACAAGCTACTGAAGAAAAAGCTCGGAATACAGGCGATAAAAAATTGAATGGTCCTAATCGTCCGTCTACTTAATAATGAAGAAAAGTCAGTCACTAATCATTTGCTAGTCATTTCAGCAAAGGTTAGAGTCTGACTTTTTCATTTTTAGAACATTTTCATCGTAAAAGGAATCGTAAGTAGATAATAACTTTATTTCATTTTGTATTCTTGAAGTAAGCTGAGGAGATGCAGTTGATTCTGTTTCTTTTGATACCATGCTGTAATTTCAAAGTTATTTGGGATTTTTCCTTCTTTAAACCATCTTTTTGTGTTTTGACCGTGAAACCAATCTTCTCTTTTTTCGTCTATTGTATGTGAAACGATTGGATAAACGGTTCGTAATAATGGTGTTTCTCTTATACGATTACCTGGCAAAAATTTTTCATAATCATATCTTGACCCTGTATGTGTGACTGTTTTCGAAAAGAGGGAAAAATGGTCAAAAAGCCCTGAATAAAAAAGGAGCCATGCTAATCTCTTCCCTAACTCTATTCTAGTTGATAAGTGTTGAAAGCGAACTGCTGAAAAGCCAAATAATTTACCCGACAAAATCGGAAACACAACAGAACTGAAATGTAATAAATCTTGCATTTTAAATGGAAGGGAATTAAAAACAAGATGGTGATATTGTTTATTTTCAATAACAGGCTTTTGAATCACATTTTGTTCGTTTATGATTAAGGCTATCATTAATCTATTTTCATCTTGGTTATTCCAAAAATGGTTCCATTCCATTTCCATAAATCTAGAAACATGAAAGGCATTTAATAAATGAAAAAGTGGCTTCTTGATTCTTTTAGACCATTTATATAGTAATAATTGTGGATATGCATCTTGGAAAATAAGCCAATTTGCCCGTTCATATGTCATAAAAAGTAAATTTCTTTGCTGTAAATTTAACGCTTTTCGGAACCATTTCCCTTGAAGGTCTGTCATGCTCCAGCCAGCATTTCTTGAAACCATACTGGCTAGGAAAGACCATTGAATTTCGGGATGAAGATAATAAAAGTCTTGATACGCATTCGTTCTTGAAATATTGTCATAATTTTTTTTTCTTGTCGTATTAACTATAGATGTGATGATTTTTTTTTCTTGATTATCGATAAATTGTTTAAATACATCCATTGTTCCACCTCTTTCACTATCGTCTCCTAATCCGATAAATTGTACACATTAACAAATTTGAAACTTTTTTAACAATACTTTTTCAATATTTTTGGTATGATAGGTAGTAGTTTCGAGGAGGAGGTACAAAATGATTTTTCGTTATCCTAACGGAAAGCCTTATAAACCAGATAAACAAATAAAAGAAAATAAACAACAGTCCATCACATATAGTAATCGTGGTATGACACTTGAAGAGGATTTAAATGAAACAAATAAATATTATTTAGAAAACCAGATAGCTGTCATACATAAAAAGCCTACTCCTGTTCAAATAGTCCATGTAGATTATCCAAGGAGAAGTGCTGCAGTAATAAAAGAGGCTTATTTTAAACAAAGCTCAACAACAGACTATAATGGTATTTATAAAGGCAAATATATTGACTTTGAGGCAAAGGAAACAAAAAATAAAACTTCCTTTCCTCTGCAAAACTTCCATGAACATCAAATTGAGCATATGAAAAATATTTTGCATCATGGCGGAATAAGCTTTGTCATTTTATCTGCCTTTAATCAATATTATTTTTTGGAGGCTACACATTTATTAACATTTTGGGAACGCCAATCAGCTGGTGGCAGAAAGTCAATTTCGATGAAAGAAATTGCTGAATTGGCATATAAAATTCCTTTAGGCTATCAAGCAAGGATTGACTATCTTAAGATTATAGATAAACTATATTTTTAAGATAAAATAATTTTAGCAGGTTCATTTCCCCTGCTATATTTTGGTAAGCCTATTATGAAAGGTTGGTAGTAACATGTCAGAGCAATATAAAAGTCGTCAAGAACGAAAACGACAACAAACTCAACAATCACCAAAAGGAAAAAAGAAAAAAACACATAAATCAGCACCCCTATGGAAAAAAATTCTCTTAACGCTTCTCGTTATAGGAATTATCGGAATGGTCGGTGGTGGAATTACATTTGCAGCTATCGTCGCTGGTGCACCATCATTAGATGAAAAGAAATTAAAGGATTCTTTTTCATCAACCTTATATGATATAGATGGTAAAGAAATTACTGAAATTGGTTCAGTGAAGCGAACATATGTCCCATATGAAGAAATACCTGAAGTTTTAAGAAATGCTGTTTTAGCAACAGAGGACGCACGCTTTTTTGATCATAATGGAGTTGATTTCATTCGAATTGGCGGCGCATTTGTCGCTAACGTTAAAGAAGGCTTTGGTGCTGAGGGTGGTAGTACAATTACCCAACAGGTTATTAAAAACTCCATCCTAACAACAGACAAAACAATAACTCGTAAGGTACAGGAAATTTGGTTAGCATTCCAATTAGAAAGAAAATATTCAAAACAAGAAATTCTTGAAATGTATTTAAACAAAATTTATTTTCCTGGAAACATTTACGGTGTCGCAAAAGCAGCTGAATCATTTTATGGAGAAACAGATTTAAGTAAACTTGAATTACATGAAGCTGCAATGATTGCAGGTATGCCACAAAGTCCTAACAATTATAACCCTAGAACGAATCCGGAAAGTGCTGAAAAGCGTCGGAACACCGTATTAAACTTAATGGCCAAGCATGGATATATTTCAGAGGCTGAGGCAGAGGAAGCAAAAAAGATTCCTGTCCAATCGACACTTGTAGAACCTAATGAAGTGGCAAATCCATATCACGCTTTTGTTGAAGAGGTAATTGAAGAAGTTAAAGAAAAGACAGATATTGACGCTGGAACTGCAGGGTTAAAAATTTATACAACGCTTGATCCAGATGCCCAACAAAAAGTTGAAGAAGTTTTAAATGGAGATTCTATGGATTTTCCTGATGATAAATTACAGGCAGGAATCTCGTTAATCGATACGAAAACAGGTGAAATTCGCGCAATTGGTGGCGGACGCAACCAACCAGTTGGTGGTTTCAACTATGCAACAGATGCTAAACGACAACCAGGATCTACGATAAAGCCTGTATTAGATTACGGACCTGTTATTGAATATGAAAAATGGTCGACATATGAACAAGTAAGAGATGAGCCTTACACATATAGTGATGGAACACCTATTAATAACTGGGACCGTAGCTATAAAGGGCAAATGTCAATACGGGACGCATTAGCATATTCTCGAAACATTCCTGCATTAAAAGCATTTCAAGAGGTTGGGGCAGAAAAAGCACAAGAATTTGCAGAAGGTTTAGGGATTCCTGTTGATGGAATTGTAGAGTCTTATTCGATTGGTGGATTTGATAAAGGTGTCTCTCCTCTTCAAATGGCTGGTGCATTTAGCGCATTTGGTAATAATGGGATTTATAACGAGCCACATGCCGTGAAAAAAATTGTTTTAAGTGATGGAACTGAGATTAGCTTAGAGCCTGAACCAAAAGCTGCAATGAGTGATTATACTGCGTTTATGGTAACAGATATGATGAAGTCAGTTGTTAAGTATGGTACAGGTAAGGCAGCCAGAATTGATAATGTAAATATAGCTGGTAAAACAGGGACAACAAACTTTACTCCTGAAGAAAAGGAAAAATATGATATTCCTTCAAGAGCAGCAAAGGATGCATGGTTTGTCGGTTATAACCCTAATTATACTGCCGCTGTTTGGACTGGTTATAGTGAATTTAAAGAAGGTGAAAAGGTTTATTTAGATTCTGATGATCAGGATTTAGCAAAAGCCTTATTCAAAGAAGTTTTTGAGGAAGTCGCTGCAGGTGATACATCTGATTTTGAACAACCGAGTAGTGTCGTTCAACATGCTGTTGAAAAAGGTCATATGGAACCTGTTCTAGCAAGTGATTATACGCCTGAAAGCCAAAAGCTTTATGAATATTTTGTAAAAGGTTATGAGCCAAGTAAAAAATCTAAAAAATACAATAAACTTGCTAAGCCATCAGGCTTAAATGTTAATTATGATCAAGAATCAAATTCGATTACAATTAATTGGAATTACAAATCAGACTCCGATGTTACCTTTGAAGTAAAACAATCTATCGATAACGGCTCCTATCAGGTTGTTAGTAATTCGGGAGATTTAAGCTATACAGTAGTTGATGTAAAACCTGGTTCTGTTTACTCATTCCAAGTTGTAGCTGTAAGTGACGGTGCTCGTAGTAGTGCTGCCGCAACAAAAATTCAAGTACCTAAACTTGAAGAAGAAGTACCTGAGCTTCCGTTAGACGAAGAAGAGCCAGATGACACTACCGATGAGGAAAATCCAAATCAGGATAATAATCAAGACAATAATGGTAACAACGGTAATAACAATGGGGATAATTCAGGAAATAACGGAAATGGTACAAATGGTAGTGGTAACGGAAATAATGGCGGTAACGATCCAAATGGTAATGGTAACGGAAATAATGGCGGTAATAACAATACAGGAAATACAGGAGACACTGGTAATACTGGGGAAGAACCGAACGTAACTGTACCTGACGAAAATGATGATCAAACAACGAACCCTAATCAACAGCCTTCTCAGGATGTAACTACACCACCTCAGGATGATGGTCGTAAAGAAGAGGAATAAATTAGTAGAGAAAAAGGATTACTTTTGCATTAGTAATCCTTTTTCTTTTGCATAGATTATCTATTTTTAAGCTTGTCTATTGCTGCTTTCTTATAAAATGCTTTTTCATGTTCGATAAACAATTGTTTTAATTGGCTAAATGAGTGAAATTTTGTATAGTTTTTAATAATAAATAAGAGCCGCTCTTCAACGTTGATTGGCTTAATTTTATTCTTTAATATATTCGCATCTTCTATATTTAAGCTTTTTACAGAACTATTATTAGACCAATAA
>NZ_CADEPK010000208.1 GCF_902829255.1 Metabacillus niabensis
TATTAGAAAAAACCTATCAATTGATAGGTTTAGAATTGCATCGTATTAGTTTAATTTTTTAACTGCTTCACTTATCGGTACATCTCCTGATACGAGATCGAACGAATGTTTAATGGTCTTGTTTTCCTGAAGACATGCAACAATTGTACGGGCTACGTCTTCACGAGGGATTGTTGAACGTTGAACATTTTCCCCAACCGCTATTTTTCCAGTTCCAGATTCATTTGTTAATCCACCTGGACGAATAATCGTGTAATCTAAATTTGATTGTACAAGCATTTTATCTGCATAATGCTTTGCAACGTAATATGGTTTTATTGCTTCACTCCAATTTTCTCGGTTATGAGCTTGGAAGGCGCTAACCATAATGTACCGAGATATTTGTGCCTTTTTAGCTGCTTCCATCGTTTTAACGGCCCCGTCCAAATCAATTAATAATGTTTTATCTGCTCCAGTATGACCACCTGATCCTGCAGTAAATACGATCGCATCACAACCGTTTGCTGCCTTTGCAATTTCATCAACTGTCCCTTCTAGATTACCTTGTACCGCTTCGATTCCATTTTCCTCTAATTGCTTGACCTGCTCCTCTGATCTTACCATTGCTCTAACATGATGCTCATTACTTTGATGCAAAAGATGGACAAGGTGTTTTCCAATCTGTCCATTTGCTCCGACGACAAGAACATTCATTTGTTATTACTCCTTTCATATGTATGTAGCTCTTCTCTTCTATTATTTCAATCATGAATATTTATTTCAAAGGGAATGCTCATAGTTGAATCATATAAATGAAAATTTTGGCACTCACGTATCTTTTATTTCATATTTACTAACAAATTGAGGATTTCTTCTTCAACCTTCTTCCCATCATCATGATCTTTAAGATGATTTAGAACGATTGAAAAAATAATCGCCTTATTGTTATCAATTATTAAATAACCAGAAAGAGAACTTACATTTGTTAATGTTCCAGTTTTAGCGATAACCTTTTCTTTAAGCTTACCTTCTTGCATTCGATGTCTTAATGTCCCACCTTTTAACTTACCTTCAACTCCCGAAATTGGTAACGATTGATAAAATACTGGAAACCACTCCATCTGTTTTACTTTATAAAGCAAATTTGTAATTTCATTAGCCGGAATTAAATTTTGATGTGAAATTCCAGAGCCATCACGAATTACTAGGTTATTTGAATTTATCCCTAACGTTGATAATGCTTGTTTTTCAATTTCTAATCCTGCTTCCCAGCTTCCGTTGTCTAAAAATTCCTTCCCCATTTCTTTAATTAGAATTTCTCCATGTCCATTATTACTAAGCTTCATAAATGGAATTAATACATCCTTTAATGGCATTGACTTGTGGTGATGTAAAGTTAGTGACTTTTTAGGAGTTTTCTCCACCTTTAATGTGCCTTCTATTCTAATTCCTTCCCTTTCTAAGATTTGCTTGAAGACATTCAAAGTAATGATTGTCGGTTCCCAAACAGCAATCCATTCCTTTTGTTTTGGAGAATCGACAGGGATGGTTCCCGAGACAATTATCGTATTTGCCCCATGCATACGTTCAATCGTTACATGGTGTGTAGCTTCTGCTGGAACTGTTTTTGTCCTGTTCACTATATGAATTGGATCTGACTCTGGAATTATCTTTATTATTGCTTTCTCGTTGATTCGTTTACTTGCTGCTATTTCTAATTTCACAGTACCTGAATCAAAATCAGTGTCAGGGGCAATGCTTAATGCAGATATCGCAGCTCCATAATTTGCTGCTTCATCTGACCAAGGTACATCTACAGAATATCGAACATGATCAAAATAGAAATCGTCAGCTATTAAGTCACCGTTTATTTTTGTAATTCCTTCCTTCTTTAACAATCGTGCAAATTCCTCTAAGTCTGAAGGAAGTAGAGTCGGATCACCTTTTCCTTTTAGATAAAGGCTTCCGTTTAATTCAGATTCTTTAATGGTTCCATCTGTTAGCAATTCTGTTTGAAAAGTATAATCCTTCCCTAATGTAGTTAGAGCCGCAGCAGCTGTAAATAATTTTAAATTCGAGGCGGGAGTTAATCTTGTATCACCATTAAAGGAAAATAGCAATTCACCTGTATCAGCGGAACGGATGCTAACCCCAGCGATTGCACCTTTTATTGAAGGATGTGACTGTAATAGCTCTGTTAATGAATTTAAATAGGCTGGAGAAATTACTGTTTCTGCGTTTATTCCTTGAATAGGGAGAAAGATCGCAAGGAGGAAAAAAGCAAACAAACGCCTAAGCATCTCATTACCTCTTTCTATTTTTTATATCTCCTTTATCATTTCATACCAGCTAAATAATATGCAAAAAGCGAATCATATCGATTCGCTTCTTCATTACCTCTTAATATTTATTCATATGATCTGGGTCTGAACCAACTCGTTTATCTTGATTCATCGCATTAATTTTATCCATATCCTCTGCACTTAGTTCAAAGTCAAAGATATCTGCATTTTCTTTTATGCGATGAGGCTTAATTGATTTAGGGATTGTGACGACCTCATTTTGTAAATCCCAGCGTAATATAATTTGTGCTGTTGACTTATTATATTTTTCTGCGATTTCAGATAAAGTTGGATCATTGATTAATTGACCTTGCATTAAAGGTGACCATGCCTCAAGTTGAATTTGCTGTTGTTTGCAAAATTCGTGTAAGCTTTTTTGACTTAAGCGTGGATGATATTCAACTTGGTTTACCATCGGTTTAATTTCACAATCTGCCAATAAATCCTTCAAATGATGCTCTTTAAAATTACTTACACCTATCGCACGAATTCTTCCTTCTTTATAAAGCTTTTCTAATGCTTTCCATGTTTCTTTATATTTATTTAGCTCTGGAACTGGCCAATGAATAAGATATAAATCTAGGTAGTCTAAGCCTAGCTTTTCCATCGATTCATCAAATGCATTTAATGTGGATTCATAACCTTGGTTAGTGTTCCAAACTTTTGATGTAATAAATAGCTCCTCACGAGGAACATCTACTTCTGCAATTGCTTTTCCTACACCCTCTTCGTTTCCGTAGACGGCAGCTGTATCAATGCTTCGATACCCTACTTCAATTGCTGTTTTAACTGAGTCGATAACCTCTTGACCTTCTTCAACCTTGAAAACCCCTAATCCGAACCAAGGCATCTTTACTCCATTATGTAGTGTAGTTGTGCTTTTTAAGCTTTTCATCCTCATAACCCCTTTATTATGTGGTATTTTATTAAGTTGCTTAGGTATTTTTCCTATTTTACGAGAGAAAGGAATTACCTAAAACCTAATAAGTGATTCTCCTATCTTTTGAATAAAAAATTCAATAGATAGGAGTCTCGTCTTATATTTTGCAATAAAAGATTTATTCTATAAAGTAATATGCTCAAAAATTTTGAGTAAAACTATTTGTCCCCCTCTACAATGAAAAAAGCCCTATATCGAAAAGATAAGGGCAATCTTTTTCTTCGAATTGTCAGTAACCAACGTAAGAAGCACCGATAATAATTAACAAGATAAACAATACAACTAATAGAGCAAATCCAGCTCCAAAGCCGTAACCAGCTTCACCACCCATTGTTACACCTCCTAAAGCTTTTGCTTTACTATATGTATCTAGACAAAAGTCTGTATAGGCATTTCACCTTTGCTTTTTCTTTTTACCTTATGTTATAAAGTTTATAAAGATGAAATGAAGATCGGTGGTGTAATCAATGTGTGGACGCTTTTCCTTAGCTACAGATCAAACGATTTTACAAGAGCATTTTGAATTTCTTATACATGAAGAGCTTGAGTTTAGATATAATATTGCTCCTTCCCAGGATATCCTTGTCGTTGGCTCAAATGGAGTAGATCGTGTTGGAACAAAAATGAGATGGGGACTTGTTCCTCCGTGGGCAAAGGATACGAAAATTGGTTATAAAATGATTAATGCTCGGGCTGAGTCACTTGATGAAAAGGTTAGTTTTAAAAGACCTTTTCAATCACAGAGATGCCTTATCTTATGCGATGGTTTTTATGAATGGAAAAAAGAAGGGAACATGAAACAGCCATATCGCTTTATGATGAAAAATAACAAGCCATTTGCCTTTGCTGGATTATGGGAACGATGGGATAAAGGAGACAAGCCGCTATTTACGTGCACGATCATTACAACAAAATCAAACGAGTTGTTAGAAGAAGTACATGACAGAATGCCTGTTATTTTACCCGAAGATAAATATGATGAGTGGATTGATAGAAATCAAACAAATTATAACGATTTAAAATCATTACTAGTACCTTATCAAGCTAATTTAATGGATTGCTATCCAGTATCAAGCTTAGTCAATTCTCCGAAAAACGAGTCTAAGGAATGTATTGTAAATGTAAATAGTCTTTAGTTTTCATATGTAGTTTTGTTTTCAAATAACAATGGTCAGCTACCTTCAAGATTAAACCTGAAGTAACTGACCATTTCTATTTTTCGTGATATCATTTTGATTCGGTAAGACGTATATACCATTCTCTTGCCTTTTCAACTTCATCTCTTGTTAATTGATGACCTGCATGACCCCAATGTTCCTCAACAATTGCATTTGCATTTCGAAGCGTTTCGATAAGCTCCTTCGTTTCTTGTTGTGGTATGATTGGATCGTTTGTACCTGCACCAATAAATATGTTAGTGTTTGATAAGTCTGGTAAATGAATTCCTCTACGTGGAACCATTGCATGAAACAGAATAGCGCCATGTAAGACGTTCGGAAGATGATACATTAGACTTGCTGCTATATTAGCGCCATTTGAATAGCCTATTGCAAAGAGACGCTCACGATCAAATTCATATTTTTCAGCAGCCTCATTTAGAAATTCATTTAATTCATTTGTACGAAAAATTAAATCCTCCTCATCAAAAATTCCCTCTGCAAGCCGTCTGAAAAATCTTGGCATCCCATTTTCAAGGACATTCCCTCTTACACCGAGGATTGATGCATCTGGTGCAATCATATTGGCTATTGGTAATAAATCATGTTCATTTCCACCTGTTCCGTGGAGTAGAACAAAAGTTGGTGCGTTTTTATCTTTTCCTGCTTGATAAATATGTTTCATAAAAATGAAATTCCCCTCTCTAACCTATCAATTTGTTTCCAATGGCGTTAATTTTGCTTCAATTTCTTTTCGTTTGCTTTCGAAATAAGGAGGTAAAGCTAATGTTTCTCCTAAATGCTCAAAATCTTCGTCACCTTCAAATCCAGGTCCGTCTGTTGCAAGCTCAAATAAATTTCCATTTGGTTCTCTGAAATATAATGACGCAAAGTAATATCGTTCGACAAACCCAGAATTAGGCAAATGATTTTCTTCCAGAATCGCTTGCCATTTTTCCAATTCTTTTGCATCCTCTACGCGAAATGCAACATGGTGAACGCTTCCTCGACCTGGTCTTTCACGACTTAACTCCGTTTCTTCTATTACATGAATTTCTGCACCTGTTCCACCTTCACCAGTTTCAAAGACGCGTACAGCTTTTTGATCCTTGTCTCTTTTGTACGATGCAATTTCGCGAAAGCCCATTATTTTCGTTAATACTTCGATTGTTCTCTCAGGTCGTGAAACAGTTAAATGTACCGGGCCTAGTCCGATGATTCCCTTTTCTTTCGGTACAGGGCTTTTATCCCAAGGGATTCCTCCTGTTACCCCTTTATTTCCTTCATCGGAAACTAAGATTAATCGTTGTCCTTCAGGATCTCTGAACGATAATGTCGCTCGCTGTGATTCATATTGAATCTCATCATGGTCAACATGTAATTGGACAAATCTCTCTTTCCAATATTGAAGTGCCTCGTTGTCTTTTACACGGAGTGAGGTAGCTGTAATACTGTTTGTCCCAGGATATGTTCTCCCTGCACGAGGAATCTCAAAAAAAGTTAAGTCAGTGCCTGGATTTCCTCGTTCATCCGCATAAAACAAATGATAGACAGATGTGTCATCCTGATTGACGGTTTTCTTTACTAATCTCATCCCTAATACTTTTGTATAAAATTCAAAGTTATTCTTTGCATTTGCCGTTAATGCTGATACATGATGAATTCCTTTTAATGGTTTTCTATTCATAGTGATCTTCCTTTCAACCCTATTTCAATGAAAATACGGAATATCTCAGTTAAAATAATCTCGATTTCAAGATAATTATATAAGAACCTTTTTCAGATGTCAACTTTATAAAGAGTATGTATATGCATCGGTTTTGGTAAGGACATAGTAAAAATATGGAAGGAAACAGGGTAAAGTTGACTCAAACTTACCTTTACCCTGCCTGCAGGCTTTTTATCGTTGGATGAATGGTCTATTTACTTGTGAAGCTTGATAACTTGGGATTTGTGATTGAATAGTAAAACCTTGTGTCGCTGGAGCTGTTGTTGAAATTTCTTGCTGCATTTGATTGCAAAAATTTAATACTTGTTGGCATTGTTGAATCGCTTGGTGATGATTTTGCAGACTTTGCTGGATAACATGAACAGCTTGTTGTTCGTGATGAATCATTTGTTGTAACATTTGAACATTTTGTTGCTCTTGTTGGAGCATTAGTTTATATTGCTGACTGCTCTGTTGTGTTTGTTGAATCATTTGTTGAACGATTTGACGGCATTCGTTAATTTGTTGAATCGCATGTTGATTAGTATGCATTGTAATCCCTCCAATTAAAAGTGTATATTGTTTTGGCTTATTTGTTGTGCAGTCGGATTATATATACTGCTCGGTTGGTAGCTGTTCATTATTGCGTTTGTCGTTGTTTGATCAAATGTTGGAACTTGATAGTAGCCGTTTTTATTCATGTAGCTCCAAACTTCATAGGCTTGGTCAGCACAATTTTTCGCACTTTGAATCATCATTTCACGTAATCCTGAATCTGTACATTCTAGAGCTGCTTGCATTTTCATAACTGCTGATGATTTATGAAGTCCAAGCATACAAGAGGATACATCACGGTCGTTCATATGATTAACAGATGCATTTGGAATTTCTGGAACCCCACCTTGCTTGATCCCGTATGAAGGTGTAAAATTCATATTTGCTTTAACGCTCGGTAATTGTCCTATATTTGCTTTTTGTTGAACTGCTTGTAATATTGTATTGTACTCACTTGTCATAAACGATAATTGATTTTGAAGAATATTCTTTAACTCTTGATCCTGGCAATATTGTTGAAACAATTGAAACTGATTAATTCCATTGATTGTACACATTAACACTTCATGACAATCTAAAATTTCATGGGCTCCGATTGCTTGTTGGTTCATTTGATTTTGCATATGTCGTTCCTCCATTATCTTAAGTTTTAAAGCCAAATATAAATTACCACGATAGTTGAAAAAATATACAATCTATTTATGTTTCTTATATTTTTCAAAGAACATTCCATATGTGACAAAACTTCTTTTAACAGTAGATGAATAATAATTAGGTGTTCCAGGATTTTCACGGATCTACATTTCATTTTGTTATTAAACAAAAAAAACAGAACCAAAAATGGTCCTGTTATTTCACTATTTTTTTCATGGGTTGTTTGGAAACCATGCGATTTTAAGTAATCGTAATCCTTCCTCGATTGCTGTTTCCGATAATCCGCCAAAACCTAGTAAAAGTATGTTGTCTTGCTCTTGATGATTTTCAATTTTGTAGATTGATGTTGGATATACGTTGACACCGAATTGTTTAGCTGTATCAATAAGCTTTAATTCGTCCATATCGTTTTTCACTTTAATGACAATATGAAGTCCTGCGCCTGCACCCACTATTTCTATTTTATCCTCAAAAATGTCTGAAAAGCGACTTGTTATAATCGCATGCTTTTTTTGATAAAGGGTTCGCATTTTTCTCATATGTCTCTCAAAATCACCTGATTCCATGAACCATTGAAGGGTTTTTTGAAAAATAGGTGATGCATGTTGGTCATAGCTATGCTTACCTAAATGAAATAAGCAAAGCAAATCTGTTGGTAAAACAAGATAACTAATTCGAAATGAAGGTGTAAGTGATTTTGAAAATGTCCCTAAATAAATGACTCTTCCATTATTGTCAAGACTTTGTAACGAAGGAATAGGACGATTATTATAGCGAAATTCTCCGTCATAATCATTCTCAATAATATAAAATTGATTTTCTGTAGCGTACTTTAATAGTTTAATTCGTTTGTTAATCGAAAGGGTCATCCCATATGGAAACTGATAAGATGGTGTGAGATAAATAGCTTGTACTTCTTTTTTCTTTAATTTATTTAAGTTAATACCGTCCAGTTCTAAATCTAGTGGTTCAACTTGAAATGGAAATTTATTTAATAAAGCTTTCACCCCAACATGTACGGAGCTTTCGACAGCAATGCTTGTCGTTCTGTTTTGAATGAGCTGAAACAAAAGATCTAGAGAATGAAATGTACCAGCACCAATGACAATTTGATCTGGAGAGCACCTGACACCACGATTTTGGTGTAGGTATGAAGCGATTTCCTTACGAAGTCCTATTTCCCCTTGGATATCCCCATATAATAAATGGAAACTGTTTTCTGGCAGTAGGCTTCGATTCATAAATTTTCGCCATTTTGCTAACGGGAAATGATGCAAATCAATCGTGCCATAGCCAAAGT
>NZ_CADEPK010000209.1 GCF_902829255.1 Metabacillus niabensis
GTTAAAAGAAACGATACCCTTTTTGCTAGTTCTAAAATTGCATTCCATGTTCGATTATTTTCAATTTCCAGCTCTAAGCGATAAGAGATTCGATTAATTGAACTATCCTTCGTTTTTGACAGAACAAATGCATGGATGGCAGAAAAAAACTGATGAGACTCATCCTGTAGTTCTTGGACTAGTTGGTCAATTTTAAATATAGGGCTTTGGTTGCCGAAGTTAATTTCATTCATCTTTATAAATTTTTGTAAAATACCATTTGTCTGACTTGTCCCTAACCTGTTAATGAGATTATGAATTTCTAAATAAGAAAACTTAACTCCTAATTGTTCACTTGCTACAAGATGAAAATGATGGGCTTCATCTATAATAATTTCTTGATAATCAGGTAATATCTTTTGGTCATAAACAAAATCTGAAATGAGCATAGCATGATTTGTAATAATTAGATTTGCTTTTAATGCTCTTTGTTTTGCATGTTGATAATAACAATATGCAACGAAAGGATTTTTATTAAAGGATGAATGGTCAACGTGTAATTGACTCCATAGAGCTTTACCACCTGATGGGAGATTTAATTCATCTACATCTCCGGTTTCTGTTTCTGTAATCCAAATAAGGATTTGTGACTTTGTTAGTATGAAATCATAGTTATCTTCAGGTTCCTTTAACGCTTGTTCAAATTTTTGCAGGCATAAATAATGGCTTTGACCTTTTAAAATCGTCGCATTAAAAGAAAAAGGCATTACCTTTTCTAAAAATGGAACGTCATGATCAAGCATCTGTTCTTGTAATGTTGTTGTATAGGTGCTAACGATTATTGGTCGTTTTTGTTTTTTAGCATACAAAATAGATGGAACCAAATAGGCTAAAGTTTTTCCGCTTCCAGTTGTAGCCTCAATTAGGCTATGCTGATGTGAAGAGAAATCATCGTATATTTCCTTCATCATTACAAGCTGTTCATCTCGAACCCGAAACGTTATATAATCCTTAGTAAATTTATCGCGACTATTCTTAAAATGTGAAATAATTTCTTCTATTCCTATTCCAATCTGATCATCTATATCTTGATTTGCTTCCACCATTTGACTTCTGTTTTTTATCGCCAATGTTCTGATTATTTCAAGATGATGATGATTTTGTTTTTCAATATTCACTAATTTTTCTGCAATGATATCTTCCAATACATCTTCGAGATCACTAATAAATGATCTCGATAAGCGGGAAAGCTGTTGCAATGTAATGATCGGTAAAGACTTAAACTTCTCGAGTATTTGTATAAATAGTTCGGCTGTGACCTCAGCATCGCTATCCGCTCTGTGCGGGTTTTCATGTAGCATATCAAATTCATCACTTAAATCCGATAATTTATAACTTTTTTTCGTTGGAAACGCAATCCTTGATAGCTCAACTGTATCAAGAATAGGTCCATTAAATTGCAACCCACAACTTAATAATTCCTCTTGTAAAAAAGATAAATCAAAATATACATTATGAGCGACAAATGTAGAATTTGTAAGCAACGATTGAATTTTCTCGGCAATTTCTTCAAAGGTTGGCGCTTTGTCAACCATCTCATTCGTAATACCTGTTAATTGTTCGATAAACGGTGGGATTTTTTGTAATGGGTTAACAAAACTTACAAATTTATCAACAATTTGATCATTTTCTAATACTATTGCTGCTATTTGAATAATCTTGTCCCCTTTTTTAGGGGAATTTCCTGTTGTTTCTAAATCGACTACGACAAATCGTTGCTCATTCATTCTGTGACACTCCTATAATTATGTAAAGCTTTTTATGCATGATATTTTGCTTAGGTTATTAATATATTTACTATAACATAATTTCATCCAAAACCCTCAGGTTCGTATTTATTTGTTTAGTACGATCTTAAAAAATGATTAAAAACAAACATCTTAATAAACATAATAAGGGCAACACCAATACATTGTATAGTCTTTAGTGACTATATCATTGTTTTGAAGTGTTAGCCCTTATTTTTTCCAAATTAGCTTAAAATGGTTGAAGCAGGTTCATGTCCAAGCATGTCAATAATTTTATTATTCTCATCCATGACGGCTATTTTTGGTTTATGTGTCGTAATTTTATCTTCGGGTATTAAGGTATAAGTTAGAATAATAATAATATCCCCTTCTTGAACAAGTCTTGCCGCAGCGCCATTCAAGCAAATAACTCCACTCCCTCTTTCGCCAGGAATAATATAAGTCTCAAAACGAGCTCCGTTATTATTATTTACAATTTGAACCTTTTCGTTTGCAATCATCCCTACCGCATCAAGTATATCCTCATCAATCGTAATACTACCTACATAGTTTAAATTTGCCTCAGTTACCCGGGCGCGATGAATTTTAGCATTTAACATTGTCCGAAACACATTTTATCACTCCAATCGTTCCATATCATCCTTATGTTTTCCCTTTATATTTCAACGGTAATATTATCAATTAATCTTGCTTTAGAAAATTTAACTGCTATGGCTAAAATGACCTTTCCTTTTGGAACTTTGATTTCCTCGAGCTGTGGATAAGTTAATATTTCTATATAATCAATTACACCACTTGTATTTTGAGTAATATAAGCTTTAATCATTTCTTTTATCTCTTCAAAATTTGTATTCCCTTTTACAATTTCCTCTTTAGCGATAACTAAGCTTCTATAAAGTGATGGAGCCTCACGTCTTTCTTCCTTATTTAAATAAACATTTCGAGAGCTTTTTGCAAGACCATCAGCTTCTCTTATTGTAGAGACTGGTACAATTTCTATCGGGAAATTTAGTTCTTCAACTAACCCTTCGACTACAGCGACCTGTTGGGCATCCTTCATTCCAAAATATGCTCTGTTAGGTTCAATAAGATGAAATAGTTTTGTTAAAATTGTTGCAACACCATCAAAATGGCCTACTCGTGATTTACCGCATAATACATTCACTCTTGATTGAACTGAGATTGTATAACCTGGAGATTGCGGATACATTTCATTAACAGACGGTAGAAAAACAAGATCAACTCCCGAGCTATTTGCTAACTCTTCATCTCTTTGCTGATCCCTCGGGTATGATTCAAAATCTTCATTTGGACCAAACTGTAAAGGATTTACGAAAATACTTAGAATCACAATATCATTACCTTTTCTTGCTTCCTCAATAAGCTTTAGATGCCCTTCATGTAAAAACCCCATTGTTGGCACGAATCCAATTGACTTATTTTGTTTTTTATATTCAGCTATTTTACTCTTTAATTCGTCCTTAGCCGTAACTACATTCATTGCTTAACCTCTCGATATAAATTAATTTTTTCTTCCTTTTTCATGTTAAATGAATGCTTTTCTTCTGGGAATGTTCGATTTTTTACATCTCGAATGTATTCCTTGATTGATTGCTCAATTGTTGGAGAAATTGAAGCATATTGTTTTACAAACTTTGGCACTCTACCATCCAGATAACCAATTAAATCATGGTAAACTAATACTTGACCGTCAGTATGTGGACCTGCACCAATTCCGATTGTTGGTATATCTAATTGTAACGAAATTTCTTTTGAAAGTTGTTGTGGAACACATTCTAATACAAGTGCTATTGCACCAGCTTCTTGCACTCGTTTTGCATCAGCAAATAACTTCTCAGCTGCCTTTGCACTTTTTCCTTGAACTTTATACCCACCAAGAACGTTTACTGATTGCGGTGTTAAGCCTAGGTGGCCAATAACTGGAATTCCTCCATTTGTCAGTGCTAAAATTGTATCCGTAACACCATCGGCACCTTCAAGCTTTAAGCAATCAGCTCCTCCTTCTTGCATTATTCTTGTTGCATTTCTTAAAGTATCGACAGGTGACAAATGGTAGGACATAAATGGCATATCTGTGACAATAAATGTCTCCTTAGCTCCACGTTTTACCGCTTTTGTATGGTGTATCATGTCATCCACTGTCACCGGGATTGTGGAATCATATCCTAATACAACCATACCTAATGAATCTCCAACAAGAATCATATCGACTCCAGCCAATTCCGCTTGCTTTGCACTTGGATAATCATAAGCTGTAATCATCGTGATCGGCTCACCTGAATGCTTCATTTTCATAAAATCTAATCTAGTTTTCATACATTCCCCTCCAAAGATTTAGAAATGCTTTTCCTATTCCCTAAAATTGCTCCACAGTCTAATGTCTTTCAATTTGTTAGCTATGTGATTCATTTTAGGGGAGGGGAAAACGATAAAAAAATCCCTCTTTCGACATAGAAAGAAGGATTTATTGTATACTTAATCAGTTTTCATCCCTCCGTCCTAGTCCTTTATGGATCAAGGCAGAATTTAGAATCATAACATTGTTTTATTTGAATCACATGAAGAAGATTCATTTTGTTAGAAAAGCAATTTCCAATAAGGTGTAGTTCTAAAAAAGATACTACCCGTTTTTCAGTATAACAAAGGATTTCATTAATTACTATTCTAAAATGATAGATAAAATCATTGTTTTATTTCAATATCCGCAGAATAGATTCGTTCTATTCCAGTTTCATCTGTTTCGATTAATAACGCACCATCATTATCAATGCCGATTGCTTTTCCTTCAATGACTCCATTAATTGTTCTTGCCTGTATTACTTTATTTAAACTGATCGCATAGCTTTCCCAAAGAAGCTTAATCGGTATAAAACCTTTCGATAAATATAGAGAATAAAGAGCCTCAAACTTCAACAAAATTGCTTGAATAAGCTTCGATCTTTCACATAATTCGCCTGATTCGATATAGATTGAAGTAGCAATTGAACGTAATTCCTCAGGAAAATGCTCTTCAAGCTGATTGACGTTAATCCCTGTGCCAATAATGACCGAGTGAACCTGATCTGCCTCAGCTTGAAGCTCAGTTAATATTCCTACAAGCTTTTTACCGTTTACTAAAATATCATTCGGCCATTTAATATCTGGCTTTAAAGTTGTTTCCTCCTCAATTGCTTGAACAATTGCCACAGCAGTAAGTAATGTTAGTTGAGGTGTATTATTTATCGGAATATTTGGCCTTATAATCATACTCATCCAAATACCTGTCCCACTCGGTGAATACCATGTTCTTGCCATTCTCCCTCTTCCATTAGTCTGCTTGTCCGCAACGACAATTGTCCCTTCTTGTGCTCCTTCAGCTGCAAGAGTTTGAGCAATTTTTTGAGTAGAAGTTACTTCCTCCGCAAAATGAATATTTCTCCCCATAGCTTTCGTTTGTAAACCGAGCTGGATTTCATTGCTGCTTATTTTATCAGGCTTCTTTGTAATTCTGTAACCACGTCTGCGAACAGCTTCAAGCTCATACCCCTCTTTTCTAAGGTCCTCTATATGCTTCCAAACAGCCGTTCTTGAGCAGCCAATATATTCACTAATTTTTTGACCTGATAAAAATTCACCATCAGCTTTTGAAAAGGCTTCTAACAATTTCGATCGAAGTCCTGATTGCATGTTAATAGCCACTCCTTTATTGCATTTCTTTCATTAACTACCTTATTCGTTACAACCGCCCTTTCAATTTTGCTTAATGCAACTGATACCCATGGGCCTGGATTTTGTTTTACTATTTTAATGACGTCGTGACCAGTAACTGCAAGCTCACCTCTTTCTTTAATCGGCAGCATTGCGAATCGTTGTTGTATTTTTCGTATCCGTTCATTACAGTTTGCCCATTCCATAAGAACAACACGTAGTCTTTCAACTGACACAGCAAGCTCATCCCCTGCATCATATAACTGTTCATCGTCCCAGTCCTTATCCTTAAGCATATCAATAAATTGAATTCTTCTCTGTACTTCTTTCATTAGTTTGACTGGCAGCTTCCATCCTCTTAAAAAAGCTTCGATAGAATGAGGCTTAATTAGATATGTTAGCAGTGTCCAAAATTCTTCCTTTGTTCTTAAAAAGGAAAAATCGTAATTAGAGAGCTTCATCAATTCTTGCTCCTTCTCAATTAAGCCAGGCAAAAATTGATGAATATTCAAATCTACAATTAAGTGAAGGGCATTTTGATAATTAGTCCCTTTAAGCAATTTATCAAATTCAATTGTCTTTCTTTCAATCGAAATCTTAGATAATAAATAACCGTAGTCCTTTATAGCTGTTAAGGTTGTTGGACAAAGCGCAAAGTTTAACTGGCTTACAAAACGAACCGCCCTTAGCATTCGAAGTGCATCTTCTGTAAATCTTTCGGATGCATTACCGACTGTACGAATAACTCGCTTTTTTAAATCTTCTCGTCCATTAAAATAATCATATAGAGTTTCATGACTATCCATTGCCATTGCATTAATTGTAAAATCTCTTCGTTTTAAATCTTTTTCTAATGATGTTATGTATGTTACAGAATTCGGACGTCTAAAATCCTCATAGCCTGATTCTGCACGAT
Organism: Metabacillus niabensis; assembly: GCF_902829255.1. Taxonomy (GTDB): domain Bacteria; phylum Bacillota; class Bacilli; order Bacillales; family Bacillaceae; genus Metabacillus; species Metabacillus niabensis. The sequence continues at coordinate 6,412 of NZ_CADEPK010000209.1, forward strand.
ATGTAGTAACTTCGTACGGTAAATTATCAAAAAGAACAATAATCGTTCCGTGCTCAGCACCAACATCAATTGTATGGTTAAATATTTGTTGGATCTCATCTGGTTTCGCGCTAGTTGCAATATCGATATCACCAATATCTCGATTTAAAAGATAGTCACGTACTGCCCCACCTACGAAAAAAGCTTCGTAACCATTATCATGTAATTTTTTTAATATTGGTTTAGCTTTTAGAAATGGTGTATCCATTTTAATACTCCTTCTTTAAGCGACTTCCATCATTTTTCCATTGAAAGCAATTCATAATACAACGATTCATATTGCGAAACAATCTTTTCCGAATGGAAGTTTTCATGGGCAATGGTTATCGCATAGTTAGACATTTTTTTGTGGAGATTTTCATTTTGTAACAATGTTATAGCTTTAAATGCTATTGCTTCTATATCACCTATTTCACAAATATAACCAGTTTCCCCTTCGTTAATCACTTCTGGGATTCCTCCAGCATTTGTTCCGATACAAGGTACTCCACAAGCCATAGCTTCTAATAGCACTAATCCGAAGCTTTCCTTTTCAGATAATAATAACATAAGATCACTTAACGAATAGAGCTCCTCTAAGTTATCTTGCTTGCCTAGGAAAAGCACCTTATCTGTAAGGCCTAACTCTCTCACTAATCTACTGACAAATGACATTTCTGGACCGTCACCAACTAATAATAGCTTTGACTTTATTTTTCTTTGAATTAATTGAAAAGAATAAACAACATCCTGTACACGTTTCACTTTGCGAAAATTAGAGACATGGATGATAACCTTTTCATCAATATCGATCCCGAATTGGCTTTTCAAATGGGATGCATCTCTTTTATGATACACTCGTTCATCAATAAAATTGTAAACAGTCTCAATCTCTTTTTTAGGTTGAATAAGTTCATTGGTTTGTTTTACTAATGAATTCGATACAGCTGTTACCTTATCAGATGATTCAATTCCAAATCGTATTAAATCTGTTAATGATTGATCATACCCTAAAACAGTAATATCTGTTCCATGAAGAGTTGTTACTATTTTTAAATTTTCGTCAACCATTTGTTTTGCTAAGATTGCACAAATAGCATGAGGAATTGCATAATGGACATGTAATAAATCCAATTCTTCTCGTTTTGCAACTTCCGCCATTTTACTTGCAAGTGCTAAATCATATGGTGGGTATTTAAAGACAGAATATTGATTTACCTCCACTTCATGAAAGGTAATGTTGCAATATACCTTGTTTAAGCGAAAAGGTAAACTAGATGTAATAAAATGAATTTCATGTCCTCGTTCTGCAAGGAGTTTTCCTAATTCTGTTGCAACAACTCCTGAACCACCAACAGATGGATAACATGTAATACCAATCTTTAATTTTTTCATTTTGCTTCTCCAATAAAATCTTCTTTTAATAAAAGTGGTTGTTTAGCTTTAAATCCTTCTGCATATTTAACACCCACTTGTTTACCATAAAGCATTTCTCGGCTTTCTACCGTTTCAATATATCCATTTGTTAGTGGTGTGTCTACCGAACGATCTCCCTTAACAAATTGACTTTCATATGCAGTAAGACTTGCAATTTTCTTATGAATTGTTTCAGTAATATCAATGACAAAATCAGGGCTTTGAAAACCATTTATCATATAATAAAAGACATTCTGCACACGATGTGGGGGCTGTTCCAACGTATCTCGATATTTTCCAATACCTGACGAGAAAACTGCCTCCTCTACTAATCTCGCACAGTTCCCATGATCTGGGTGGCGATCTTCAAAATAAGGAACGAATATGTAAGTAGGCTGATACATCCTAATCACCTTGACAATTTCTTGTATCGCAGCTTCTGTAATATAAAGTCCACGATCTGGTAATGATAATTGGATTCTTGTTGTAATGCCAAGAATTTCACCAGCCCTTTTTGCTTCTTCCTGACGAATTGCAACCGTACCATTTGAAGAAAGTTCAGCCTTTGTCAAATCACAAATTCCGATTTTGTAATTTTTAAAAGAATATTTGGCAAGTGTTCCCCCCATGCCAATTTCCACATCATCTGGATGAGCACCAAATGCGAGTATGTCTAGCTTATTATTCATATTTCTCTCCCTTTTTTATAAGGTTTTAAATGATCTACATCACGTATAATAGACCAAATAATTAGCCAATTTCAAATGATTTGTCTTATTAAGTTTTTAGATAAATCGAAGCTTTTGTTTAAATTGACCATTTGCCCCGCTATGTTGCTCCTGCTATTTTATATAAAACAAAAATATCAATCATACAAAATAATCTATTAGCTAATATATTAATGTTCTTATGTATATTATGTTCAGTCATAAAAATAACGTTTAGTTTTTTAAGAAGGATAGTTGTTCATAATATAAACGATACGGGCAGTTTTAAAACTTCCACCTTAAAAAAGTTTGAACTGCCCGTAAGTAAGT
>NZ_CADEPK010000210.1 GCF_902829255.1 Metabacillus niabensis
GTTTAAAAACGCAAGTCTAGTAATCCATTCGAATAAACTATTTAAACCGCCAAAAAATCCTGATGTCTCCATTTTCTTCCCCCCATAAATTCCAATGTATATTCTAAACTAATTTTTAGCTTGCTAATTCACTTAAACTACTATTTACTTAGCATAAATGTTCTTAAACTAAAGATTTCCCTTTCTCTTTAAGCTTTTTAATCAAATTATCGTCTGACAATTGTTTTGATTTATTCGTCAGTAGCATTACCGAGCTTTCCTCAACACTTGTAAGATATCTCTTTTCCCAATTGTAAAAGGAAGGTCCATCTCCGTACATTCTTAAAAATCGCCTAACTGTTTCTAAAGTATAATTAGTTAATGCAACATTTGTTAAACAATCATTATCGTAAAATCGTTTCCATTTTTCATTTTTTGGGTTCTTCATCATCTTTTCAGATTCTTTTATCTCTTCTATCGCCATATTTACAAGTACATACGCTTCTATATAATTTTTAGATTTGAATTTCTCAAATGCTTCCGCAAAACAGTAGAGAGCCTTGCACCCATTCTTATGAATCTGCACCTGGATGAGCAATTGATCGTTAAGTCTTTGTTGTTCGATATTTCTTGCATCTTCTACGAAAGCTTTACCTTTTTCCAATAATGCTTCCCATAGAGGTAATTTAGATTTGACTTTATTTTTGAACCAATCAAATTGCTCAGTTAAGTCAGCTTTGCCTGTTGCCCAATATAAATTTTTCGCACTTTCTTTCCCATTAGAAATGACCCATTGATTTGCAAGATTTCGAATTGAAAAATGATAAAACTGCTCCCCAGCTCGTTCATCTTCATGATCGCCATACTGGACTACAGCATGAAAGAAGTCTTGAATATAGTTAGACATTTCTTTTGAATAGGATGGATTGTACCGCAAAACATATCCCTTTAGAAATTCATAAGATTCTATTTTTCCTTTATCCCATAATTGACTAACAAAGTCTAAAAAATAGAGGTGTGGTCGAATATTGCCACAGTTAACAATTAAAAATTCACACATATTGTGTTCAAAAGCCTGACTTAGTTCATCGTTTACAAAGTTTGTATCGTTCGGCAGCATTGTAAGATGATTAGAAGCTTGCAAATCATAAAATGTTACATGATAGTAAATACCATGTGGTCCAGGATCATCCTTGACAGGGGTTGAAGGGATTCTTGGATTATGGTTTCCTTGTCTTCTAGATACCATCTTTCCATATCCACTATCAGCCCATATTTTAATAACTCCATCTGGCAAGTCAAGTAATCCCTTTTTATACAATTCAGTAATTTCCCCATACAAATTCACACAACAGATCGGTTCTTTTTGATATTCAGCAATCATTTCGTATTGATCTCTCATAATTTTTGATATGAGTGCTCCGCGTTTCTCATCAGTATCAAACGTTGGATCGTCAACCCAAAATGGCCGGTCTCCTTGTCCTCTAAATCCAATATTCCATATGACCTTGTCATTTTGTTGTTCAATAATTGCATCTTTCCATAGCTTTTTGAATAAGTCTTCGTTTTCAATATAAGAAGCATTATGTTCTGGGAAAACTCTATTGAACATTTTTGCCCCAAGTGGCTCTGCATGGTGATGTGTAATCCATAATCCCATTTCAATAGCAATTTTTTTATAAGTAGGATCTTCAATATCTGTTCCTGGGATTACCATATTACCGTGGCATCTTAACAGTGCTTCAAATACCATTTCCCATACATAAGTATTTGAATTGTTATGTTTCCATTTTGAAATAAGCACCTCATCATTGATGAACCATCCTCTGAACCTTACTTTAGGTACATCAGAAAAATAGGGATCTGACGGAATTTTTACCATTTTCTTTATAGTTGGTTCACAATCATTCCAAAACCAAAACTTATCAACTCCAAGATATTTTTCACTTAAATGGAGAATTCCATATATGATTCCTAATTCATCTGGTGCAACGACTTTCATTTCAGTCAAATCGTTAGAAAATCGGATATGGAATTGTTCCCTTTTCAAATTGTGGACATTCCGCTCATCAAATTGGAATAATATCGTTGTTTTTACCTCAGTACTTTTCACTTGAAAAACTTTGTCCTTATCTCGAATCAAGACTTTCATAAAATGGTAAACACTTTTCAGTTCAGGTCCTTGATAATCTAAATACGTTTCCTTATTGAAGATAAAGGATTTGCCACTATACATTAGTCTTTTTCCTTTCTTAAAAACAGCCTATAAATTTAGCCTTTCAAACCACTTGTACTAATACCCTCTACAACATGGCGTTGGAATAGGAAGAAAATGACGAATACTGGAATTAATGAAACGATTGACATAGCAAACATCGCTCCCCAATTTGAAACAGTATCATTACTTAAGAACATGTTTAAAGCCATTGAAACAGTGTATTTTGCCGGATTATTTAGATATAATACTGGTCCGAGTAAATTATCCCACGTCCAATAAAAGGAGAAAATTGATACAGTTGCTAATGCTGGTCTTATTAATGGGAGTATAATTTTATAAAATATTTTGAACGTGTTACATCCATCAATTGTTGCCGCTTCATCCAATTCTCTCGGGATTGTTCGAATAAATTGAACGAGTAGGAATATAAAGAATGGGTGACCAAAATAGGCTGGAACAGCAATTGGTTTAATAGAATCAAGCCATCCTAACTGTGCAAAAATGATATATTGTGGAATCATGACTACTTCATACGGAAGCATGAGCGTAACCATCATAATTGCAAACCAAAAGTTTTTTCCGAAAAAGTTTAATCTCGCAAAACCGAACGCAATAAATGCTGACGAAATCACTTGCCCAATCATTGTAAAAATAACTAGAACTACAGTATTTTTAATAAAAACGCCAAATGAATTTCCACCAATACCTTCCCAGCCTTGTGTAAAGTTCTGTAAAGTCCATGTATCTGGAATTAATGATTTTGCAGTTACGAATATCGTATCACTAGGTTTAAATGAACTCATTAGGAGCCAAATAACTGGATAAAGCATTAATAATGCAAAGCCACCAACAAGAATGTGATATACCCACCACTTTACTGACTTAACATTGGAAACTTTTATAATTGGTGTTCTTGCTACTGTTTTTACATTTGTATTTGAACTCATCCGTTATTTCCCCCCTTCTGATTCGTAATGAACCCAGAATTTTGATGTGTAGAAAATAATTGCAGTTAAAATTCCTACAATAATTAACATAATCCAAGCCATCGCAGAAGCATAACCCATATTGAAGAATTCAAATCCTTGAATGAAGAGATAAAGTGAATATAGAAGTGTACCATCAAGTGGACCACCAGTTCCTTTAGAAATGATAAATGCAGGAACAAATGTCATAAACGCTGCGATCGTTTGCATAATTGTATTAAATAAAATAACTGGACTTAACATCGGTAAAGTGATTTTAATGAATTTTTGCCAATAATTAGCTCCATCTACACTCGCTGCTTCGTAATATGTTGCTGGTATTCCTTTTAAACCTGCTAGGAAAATTAACATAGATGATCCAAATTGCCAAACTGATAAGAATATTAACATCCAAAGTGCAGCAGTTGGATCTCCAAACCAACGTACATCTGGAATACCTAACAATCCTAAGAGAATGTTAACGATTCCTTCATCGCCAAAAATATTTCTCCACATAATTGCAACAGCGACACTTCCACCAATTAATGATGGTAAATAAAATAAAGTTCGATAAAGACCTACAGCTCGAGAAGCAGTATTTAAAATAATCGCTATTAGTAAAGCAAAACCTAATCTTAAAGGGACTCCAGCGAAAACATAAATTAAAGTTACTTTTAAAGACTGCCAATATCTTGGATCCTCTGTAAACATTTTTTGATAGTTTTCTAAACCAATCCAAACAGGTGCCCCAAACAAATTATATTTAGTAAATGATAAATATAATGAGGTAACAATCGGTATCAACGTAAACGCCAAAAATCCGATAATAAAGGGACTAATAAACAAGTACCCTCTTAAATTTTGTTTAATAGTTTGAGCACTCATATAATCATTTCCTTTCTATGGCTCTAAAACCTTTAATATATGAGAAGAGGATAACTCGGGAGGGATAATGGAAATGTTCCAAAGCACTTGCTCTCCTTTTAAAGGGAGAACAGTTCATGCTGTATTACACCCTTTACTCCGAGCCACCCTCATCTCACTAACTAGCAACTATTTATTTTGTGCTAAGATGCTTTCCGCTTGTTGTCTAAATTGTTTTGCAGCATCTTTTACCTCAAGTTGTCCGTATGCCATTTGTTCACCTAAGCTATCAAGTAGTTCAATTACTTCACCAGCTCCAACTGGGTCTGGACCATCAAAATCTGAACTGTTTTGTTCCGCCCATTCAACACTTTCAAATACTAGAGTTTGCTCGGAAGATAACTCTGGTTTTAGAGCTTCTTTAACTTCAGAGGAACCTGGAACACCACGGTCACCTAAAATTAATTTATTTGCTTCAACATCGTTTACAAGGAAATTAATAAACTTTGCTGCTTCTTCTTGATGTTTTGAATTATTCGCTACAGACCAGAACATACTTGGTTTTAAATATAAGCCTTCTTTAGCATTCGGTCCTGGCATATTATGAATTTGTAATGGTCGATTAGCAACCTGTTGCAATCCAACGAACTGGTTTGACCATTGCCAAATTCCAATCGCATCTTCTGTTACAACTGGGTCATCTTCAATTCCTTTTAACTGAGCTAGATAATCAGGAGTTGGAACAGCCTTATCCTTCACCAAACCTGATGTCATTTCAAAGAAATCGATAAATAATTGATCATCATCATATCCTAAACCAGTTCCATCTTTACTAAATAATGTGTGTCCTAACGTTCTTAAATAATAATTAAAGAACACATCTGCTTTCATGCCTGTATCAACATATAATCCAGCATCCTTTGCTTTAGCAGCAATCTCTTTATAATCATCCCATGTCCAATTCTCATCAAGACTTTCTACTCCTATTTTCTTCAACAGTGCAGGGTCATAATTGAAGCCAAGTACGTTTACCCCAGCATTAAATCCGTATAACTTGTCTCCAATTTTCCCACCGTTAATATAATTTTCTGTAAAGTTAGTCGTGTCAATTTCCTTCCCAATAAACGGTGTTAAGTCTGCTAATTGTCCGTTTTCAGCGTATTGAGAGAAGTAGGATAAATCCATTTGAATGATGTCAGGTAATTGATTTGCTGATGCTTGAGGAGCTAATTTCTTCCAATAATCATCCCAGCTTGCATATTCAGCTTGAATTTTTACATTTGGATTTTTCTCTTCGTACATTTTAATAATTTCTAGAGTGTAATCATTTCTTGTCTGTTCCCCCCACCAGGCAATACGTAGAGTAACTTTATCGTCTTTTCCTCCACCAGAATCAGATCCCGATTCACCAGAAGAACTCGTTCCACTACTACAAGCAGCCATTGAGAATACCATAAAAATTGCTACAAATAACAACAAAAATTTCTTCATTTTCATCCCCCTTATTTTTTGTTACCGCTTACACTTACTATTCTAGAGCCTTTTCGGTCTCATAGGAATTTAAAAAACAGAGATTTATGTTTAAAAAACAGAGTTCATTATTTTTTATTCATACTTTTGGACTGAAATTTGTACAACCTTCCACCAATTAAAACAAAATAATCCTTTTCATGACAAATATTGATGATATTATTAGCTTTCAAAATATAAGAATAACTAAAATGATCATGTCTGCCGTCTTTAGAGATGTCATAAAGACTCTTTGTGGGAATACCCTCAAGAGTTTAAATATAACCTCGGAACTCAATTAGTTTGAAACAACGCATCTTTCGAAAGGAGCCAAAAAAACTCATTATCAAAGAATTATAAGATAATGAGTTTAACAAATAACTTTCCGATATTCAGATGGCGTATATCCAGTATATTTCTTAAAAACCTGACTAAAATATTGCGGATTATCTCCGTACCCAATCATTTCAGCTAATGTAAATACCTTTACATCATCCATTTGTTGGATTTGCTCAATTGCTTTTTCAATTCTGACCCTTGTCACATAGCTCGAAAACTTTTCACCAGTTTCTTGTTTAAAAAGCTTACCTAAATAATCAGCATTCATAAATACTCTATTTGCAACCCATTTTAACGAAAGTTCGGAGTTTCCTAGATTCTCATTTACAATCTCAATCATATTTTTTATTATTTCTGAATGATTTGATTTATGCCTATTTAAATGAAAATCTGTTATTTCTTTTGCATTGTTGACAAAGAAAGATCTCATTTGTTGAATTGTATCCATATCCATTAATGATGACATCTTTTCCATATAGGCATGAATACAATTTGAATCAGAATGTTGAATCATTTCTATGAAAAGATGCATAACATACGAGCGCGTCATATTAGTTGAGAGCATCATTTTCGTTAAATTTCCAAAAAAGTTAGAAATTTCACTCTCTACTTTTTCCCAATTTCCCGTTTTTATTAAAAGGCATAAATTTTGTCCATCGTATTCATATTGATTTCGAATTTTTGTTTTCTGAATATCTAGTTTCGTAATGATGCTCCCTTCACCTAGGAAAAACCGATGATTTAAACACTCTAACGCCTCTAAATATAAGTCTCTGGCAGCTGTAATTTGATTTACTTCACTAATTGCAACGGTCATATCGAGCTCATATATTTGATAAAAATACTCCTTTAATTGCTTTAAATTTTCGTGAAGGGAAACCATTTCTAATTCCTTTACAATAAACACTATATGTTCACCAATAGTTGTTGTAAGAATAGATGGAGCAAATAAATCTTCCCCGATATTTTCAATGACAAACATATGCTCATAATGATAATCACCTTCAGGCTTAAGTAAAATGACTCTAATTTTTTCATCATCGAAATCAATCCGGAATAATCTTTCGTAAAAGGTAATACCATGATTACTATCCAATTTAGTTGAGATAAATTCTTTTAATAGCTGCTTTTTTACATATGGTTGAATTTGGTTCAATTGATTCCGCATATCAACAAGAAAACGCTCTCTTTTTTCTTCAAGAGAAAGTTCATTTTTTATTGAATTCAAAGCCTCAACAATTAGGTTTTCATTACATGGCTTAAGCAAATAATGTTTCACTCCAAATTCCATCGCCTGTTTAGCATAAGAAAATTCGCCAAATCCAGATAATATAATAAATTTCACATTGATTTCCTCATTGGTTACTTTTTTTACCAACTCAAGACCATTGAGCCCAGGCATTCTAATGTCACAAATAACGATATCTGGTTTTTTTTCTTTTATGATGTTATAGGCATCTAAACCATTTCGTGCAGTTCCAATTAAATGTAGATTTAATTGTTCCCAATCGATTATTTTGGATATTCCATCCAAAATAATTCTTTCATCATCAACTAATAAAACCTTATGCATATTCCCACCTCATTCGATATGGTATGACAAGGATTACCTTCGTACCTACATTTAACTTACTTTCAACTGTTAAACCATATTCTTGACCAAAGACAAATTTTATTCTAGATTCAATATTCTTTAATCCAATTCCATTTCCCTTACTTTTGTATTCACCTTTCATCACATTCTCTAAACGGTCTTTATCCATACCTATTCCATTATCTTCTACAATTATATGAAGATCGTTTTTAACTTTTTTAACCATCACTTTAATTTGGCAACATTCAATCATAGTTTCTAATGCATAATTTATCGAGTTTTCTACCAATGGCTGAACTACTAATTTCGGAACGATACAATCCATTTCCTGCTCATTGATTTCAATTTCAAAATTCAAACGATCCTCAAATCTAAACTTTTGAATTGTGACATAATGTTTTACAATTTCTAATTCTTCTCGGACCGTTATTACATCCTCTTTAATACTAATTGCATTTCTCAATAAATAACCTAACGATTCAACCATATTAGATATTTTTTGCTGATTATTTATCTTTGCTAACCAGTTAATTGATTCTAAAGTGTTATATAAAAAGTGTGGGTTTATTTGCGATTGAAGTGCTTTAAATTCAGTATCTTTTATTAACAATTGCTTTTCATAGTTTTCTTTAATTAACTCATTAATCCGATCAATCATCATATAAAAATTGTTATGCAAGATACCGACTTCATTATGAAAATTATATTCGTTTGACTTTATCGACTCAGGTATATTAAAATCTCCTTTTTGTACAGATTTCATCGAAGAAACTAATTTTTCAATTGGATTCGTAATATGTTTTGAAAACTTAATAGCTAGAAAAATAGCTCCTGAATATAATAATAAAAAAATAATAATAACAATATATTTCATTGCCGTTACTTTCGCAAACATCGCACCGAACGGGATGATGTTCCAATATGTCCAATCAGCATAAGGAGATTTTGAATAAGTAATAAAGAACGTTCTCCCTTTCTCTTTTTTTATTAAGTAACCTTGACTATTTTTTATAGGAAAAATGAGTTGTTCATAGTTTAGGATGCTATTTTCTAAGTAAAATGGCCTTTCACTATTCGAAATGATAATTCCACCCTCTTGACCATCCCATTCTCTTGGTAACTCTTTTACGATTTCATCTAAATTTACTTCAATGACTAATGTAGCTAATAATTCAAAGCTTAAGTTTTTATAGGCCTTAATCTGTCTTGTTGAGTAAATTAAATTACTAGAGTCTTCAAACGAAACCCATACGTTACTTCCATCACCTGCAATCGATTTTTTAAATAGCTTACTTTTATATTTATCAATTTTTTCAGAATTATCTCTTCCAGCGCGATATTCTCTCCCATATTGATCAAACAAATAAATCGATTGAATGTATTTTTCATTCCCTATGTAGCTTGTGAGCTTCTCCCAAATTTCACTCTCAATTTGATATTGCTCGTAGTTCGTAATTTCTTCCTTTGATTTCATTAAGTTCGTTTGAAGGGTATTATC
>NZ_CADEPK010000211.1 GCF_902829255.1 Metabacillus niabensis
CTTAGTGTATAATGTTTTTAGTTGTACGAATAAGTTGAATTCGTAACATACAAGCTGAAAGTGGTGACATAATGGCTCAACAAACAAAAGCAAGCATGGTTAAAAATCAAATAAAAGAATGGATAGATGAAGGAAAGGTTTTACCTGGAGAAAAAATATATTCGGAAAATGAGCTAGTAAAAATGTTCGAAGTAAGTCGACATACGGTGAGGCAGGCTGTTGGAGACTTAGTTCATGAAGGCTGGTTATATCGTGAGCAAGGGGCAGGTACATTTGTATCGAACCGACGTGAACAAATCCAAATTCAGCCAGTAAGCTCGACAGGAAAAAATATTGGTGTTATTACAACCTATATTTCTGATTATATTTTCCCATCAATTATTAAAGGAATTGAATCATACCTATCATCACATGGCTACTCATTAACATTTGCGTGTACGGATAATGATCCTGAAAAGGAAAAGCAATGTTTAGAAGCGATGTTAAGCCGAAATATTGATGGCTTAATCGTAGAACCAACAAGAAGTAGTAGCTATAATCCAAACCTTCATTATTATCTTGAAATGGAACAAAACCAAATTCCCTATTTAATGATCAATCAATATTATCCACAATTAAATCCTCCTAATATAATTCTTGATGATGAAAAAGGCGGTTTTATCGCAACGGACCATTTAATAAAACTTGGTCATACGAAAGTTATCGGGATTTTTAAAAGTGACGATAATCAAGGGTTAAACCGGATGCAAGGCTTTATTAGAGCATTTCGTGAAAATAATATTCAGTTTTTCCCTGAAATGATTGTTACGTATACAACTGAGGAAAAAGAAGGAACATATCTTCAAAAATTGAAGGATATACTCGTTTCAGACGAGAAACCGACGGGAATTGTTTGTTACAATGATGAAATTGCCATTAAAGTGCTAAATGTATTAAGGGATCTTGAAATTAAAGTGCCTGAGGAATTGTCAATTGTTGGGTATGATGATTCTTATTTAGCAGAGGCAAGTGAAATAAAGTTAACATCTGTTACTCATCCAAAGATGGATATGGGAATTGAAGCAGCGAAGTGGATCGTATCTGCAGTTGAAAATGGTGATTGGGAGGAAACGAGACAAAAGGTTTACGAACCCGAAATTGTCATAAGAAATTCTACAAGTGCCATTTCTAAAAATTCTAATGAATCGAAGTATGTTATTTAAGGAAATTTGAAGCAGAAACATACTTTTGGCTGTTGAATTGAACAGAGAAAAAGGAGGAATTTTTAATGCTTTCAGTAACTGAGCTTTCAAATCTTGCCAAGGATTGTTCATGTGGTAACGATCATTTTGAGTGTACAATTGAGGAAATTGTCGTTAGTCATGATGCTTTAGAACAAGCAAGTTCATACATGAGAAGCAAGTCATATCGCAAAGTTTCCATTGTAGCAGATAAGATTACATTTAATGTTGCGGGGCAAAAGCTATCAGATGCGTTAAATGCATCTAATGTAAAAACTGAAGTCGTTTTGATTCAGCCGAATGAACAAGGTGATGTAATCGCAAATGAAATCGCACTTATTGAAGCGATGTTAGGGATATCACAGGATTCTGAGGTTGTCATTGCAGTAGGCTCTGGTACAATTCATGATATTACGAGGTTTTCCAGCTTTAAAATGGGGAAACCATTCATTTCTGTTCCGACAGCCCCTTCTGTTGACGGGTTTAATTCAATGGGTGCTCCTGTAGTTATTAAAGGGGTAAAAACAACGTATCAAATGCAGTCCCCAATTGCGATTTTTGCGGATTTGACGATTTTAAAAGAAGCGCCACAGGAAATGATTGCTGCTGGTTTTGGTGACATGCTAGCAAAATTCACCTCGCTTGCTGATTGGAGGTTCTCACATTTAACGGCAGGTGAACCATATTGTTCTTTATCAGCATCGATAACCGAGGCATCGTTAAAAAAATGCGTCGACAATGTAGATCTCATTGCAGCAGCAAATGAAGAGGGAATTCGAATTTTAATCGAATCACTTATAGAGTCAGGATTAGCGATGCTGTTAGTTGGTCATTCATCACCAGCATCAGGAGGAGAACACCATTTGTCACATTATTGGGAAATGGAATTTTTAAAACAAGACAAGCCGCAAGTCCTCCATGGAGCAAAGGTTGGAGTGTCAACACAGCTAATTTTGAAGCTTTATAAAAATGATGTGAAAGACTTAATAAGCAATTCTACGAGATTAGCAGAACTAAAGGATAAGCAAAAGGAAATCATTTCAGCAATTTTAGAAAAGCAAGAAGAGATCCAGAAGGTAATCGATTCTTTACCAAATGCAGATACTGTAGGGGATTTACTAAATAAAGTAAAAGGACCTACGCAGCCGTCTGATTTAAAAATTGATGCTGAGCTTGTTCAAAATAGCTTAAACAAGGCGCATTTATTAAGAAATCGTTATACAATGCTTAAATTTTGGAATGAGCTTGTAGGTACACATCATGCTGTATAATCTTCCAGATGCAGAAGCGATATTTTTCGATTTAGACGATACATTGTATGACCAATTATTGCCTTTTCAATCTGCTCTTAAATACGCTAAACTACAAATAGACCCAGCAAATTATGAGGTTATTTATAAAAGAGTGCGTTTTTACAGTGATTTGCTTTGGAAGTCATATACGAAAGGTGAATTGACCATAGAGCAGGTTCGGAGCGAAAGATTAAAATGCGCTCTTCGAGAATTCGAAATAGATCTTTCAAATGAACAAGCAATAGAAATTCAAGAACGTTACCAATATGAACAAAAAGTTATTGAGTTATTTCCACATGTGAAATCAATTATTAAAGAGCTGCAAAATCAAGATAAAGTTGTTGGAATTATCACGAATGGACCAGTAGAACATCAAATGTCAAAAATAATAGCATTGCAACTTGACCGTATCATTTCAAATGAACTCATCTTTATCTCTGATGGCATCGGTCTGACAAAGCCAGACAAGAGGGTATTTGAATATGTTCAAAAACAGGTGAAAATATCAGCAGGAAAATGTCTATATATTGGCGATACATGGGAAAATGATATCGCACCACCAATTGAAGCGGGGTGGAAATCGATTTGGTTTAATTACCGAAATCGTAAGCCGCAATCACATCATCAACCTTCATTGGTTATTAAGGAATATGATGAGATCATTAAGAAAATCTTAAGTAGATAGAAGGGACAGATATGCAATCGACATCAGTTTTTGAAGGGATTTTTAAACTATTAGAATGGTTTACACGTTTCGCGTTAACTAATTTTTTATGGGTATTGTTTAATTTGCCGATTAGCTTTTTTGTCTTTACAATTTTGTTAACAGACGATGTCCCATTTATCGTGATGAATCTTCTATTCATAGCGGTTTTAGCCCCGTTTTTGTTTTTCCCAGCTACATCTGCTATGTTCGGTGTTGTGAGAAAGTGGATTACCGGTGAACATGATTTTTCAATTATTAAACAGTATTGGGCATTATACCGTGAAAACTATGGAAAGAGTTTACTAGGCGGGCTTATCCTTGTACCACTTTGGGCGATCGGAATTGCGGATATTGCCTTTTTAGTTAAACAAAACATATATGTAACAATCATTTTATTAATGATTTTACTTTTGCTTTTCATTTTTACAACGTATTTCTTTGCTGTGATTGTTCACCATAATATCAAGTTGTTCCCTGCTTTTAAACAAGCCTTGATATTTATGATTATCCACCCAGGGAAAAGCTTAATCGTTGGGATGATGAATTTGGCAATTCTTTATCTTTGCTTAACAAAATTAACCTTTTTGATGCCATTTCTAATGGGTGTGGCAATCGCGTATTTCGCCTTTTTTAGTTATTATGCTAAATTTAAAACGGTTCAACAGTTAAAAAGAGAAAATTAAACTAAGAGAATGATTCAAGAGTTACGTAACAGATGTACTTTTGAAGCATTCTCTTTTTTTGATCTGTTGTTTCCCTTGAGTATTTTAGGAGGGGAATTCAGGACTTACGAGGAAGCAACTATTCTAGATGATAATTAGAAAAAACAGTTTAATTAAAGTGTCAATTGAAATTTGTTAAGAGAATAAATCCTTACAGGTTTAAAGGCGGAAAATCAATAGATGTACGTACATATAGATCGACATATTTTTTACATGTACTTATTTTTAAAAAAAGTTGTTGACATGTACGAACAGGTATAATACTATTGATTTAAAGAAGCGCTTACATAACAATTTGCAAAAATATAGACAAGATTCTACAAATTGCTGCGTAAGGCTCTTATCTAACAAATAAGCTTTGGGGGGATTAAATTGTTTAAAAAATCAAAGAAGAAGCTAAGCAAATTAATGTTTTTAGCAGCTCTCGTTGTAGTGTTAGCTGGAGTACTAAGCGCATGTGGCAGTAAAGATAGTTCTGGAGGAGAAGGTGGCACTAAAAATTTAACTTTCATGTTTAGTGGACAACCTCATGAACAAACTGCCTATAAAAATGTAGTAAAGAAATTTGAAGAAGCAAATCCTGGCGTAAAAGTAAAAGTAGTAGTAACAACTGGTGATCAATACGATACGAAATTACAAGCAGCAATTGCTGGTAAGAGTGTACCTGATGTATTCTTCTACAATCCTGGTAACTTAAAAGCATATGTTAACTCTGGTGTATTAAAGGATATCACTAAGGATGTTGAAGGATCAGAACAAGTTAAAAGCATTTGGGAAGCTGGTATTAACAAATATCGATATGATGGAGAAACAGCTGGTGTAGGCGCGATTTATGGTTTACCGAAAGACTTAGGACCATTTGCACTTGGTTATAACAAAACAATGTTCGAAGAGGCTGGTATCGAATTACCAGATCCGGACAAGCCATACACACTTGAAGAGTGGTTAGAAGTTAACAAGCAGTTAACAAAGGATAACAATGGTGATGGAAAGCTTGACCAATGGGGAACTGGATTAAATGTTAACTGGTCATTACAACCATTTGTTTGGAGTAATGGTGCTGACTGGTTAGATGAAACACATACAAAAGTAACAGTAGATGACCCTAAATTCATTGAAGCATTACAATTTTTCGCTGATTTACAAAACGTTCACGGTGTAACACCTTCTATTGCTGAGGGACAAACACTTGATACGTACCAACGTTTCATGCAAGGACAAATTGGTTTCTTCCCAGTTGCTCCTTGGGACTTAGCAGCATTTAAAGATTTAAAATTTGAATTTGATTTACTTCCATGGCCTGTTGGTTCAACTGGAGAAACAAGTGCTTGGATTGGTTCATTAGGAATTGGTGTATCTGCAAAAACAAAGCACCCTGAATTAGCTACAGAGCTTGCTTTATATTTATCAGCTGATGAAGAAGGACAACAAGCATTAGTTGACCAACAAGTTCAAGTACCAAATAACACTAAAGTAGCAGAAGAATGGGCTAATGATACTTCAATCAAGCCTGCAAATAAGAAAGAATATTTACAAATCATTAGCGAATACGGTCGTGATTTACCAACAAACTTCACTTACACTGGTGAATGGTATGATGAATTCTTCAAAAATATTCAACCTGTCTTAGACGGTAAGAAAACTGCTGAAGAATATGTAAAAGAAGCTCAACCTAAAATGCAAGAATTATTAGACAAATCAATTCAACAAGAGGAAACAGCTAAAAAGAAATAACCTGTTAATGAATTGTGGTGCTAGAGTAATAGGCTAGCACCCTCTTAACTTATTAACTCTCTACTAGTAGTTAAGGTTTAACTCGTAGCCTTTTAAGAGAAATGGGGAGAAGAAATGAAAACATCAACTTCAAAGTTATATCGTAGTGAGCGAAGAAATGCTTATATTTTTATTGCTGCACCTGTTATTGGATTTTTAGTTTTTACATTAGCTCCAGCACTTTATTCCATTTATGGCTCATTTACTAACTGGGACGGTTTAGGTCAAATGACGTGGATTGGCTTACAAAACTATATTGACCTGTTAACAGATGAGTCCTTCCATAAAGCATTGTACAATACTGTATTTATGATGCTAGGAATTCCAATCGGTTTAGTTTTAGCGCTATTACTTGCAATCGGTTTAAACCGCGGCATACCTGGTACTCAAGTATTTAGAACAATATATTATATCCCTGTTATTTCATCGATTGCGGCAGTCGCAATTTTATGGCAGTTTGCGTATAACGGTGACTTCGGTTTAGTAAACCAATTTTTAGCTATCTTCGGAATCGACGGTCCTAGCTGGTTAATGAATAAAGACACAGTAAAACCAGCCTTAATTTTAATGACTGTATGGAAAGGCTTAGGATACAGTATGCTTTTATATTTAGCGGCATTACAAAGTGTTCCGAAAACTTATTACGAGGCTGCTAAATTAGATGGTGCAAATGCTTTCCAAGTATTCAAAAATATTACTCTACCAATGGTAAAACCTGTTACATTCTTCATCGTTGTTACAAACATCATCGGAGGGGCACAGCTCTTTACAGAGATCAATGTTATGACACCTACTGGTGGTCCAGAGTTTTCTTCAGCAACTGCTGTATTCTATATTTGGCAAAAGGCTTTTGGAAACTTTGAAATGGGTTATGGTTCTGCAATGGCTGTCGTATTAGGAATATTCATCTTTATCGTAACGTTAATTCAATTTAGAGTGAACGAAAAACAATCATACGATCTTGATTAATCGACGCTTTTGCATGAGAAAGGAGTGGTAGAAATGGAAGCAGTAGTAGAAAAGAAAACCGAACCAACAGTAAAATATAAATCTTTAAAACAAACAGAACGAATAACAAACATTATTATTTTCGTCGTTTTAACAATCGGTGCAATATTTATGATCGCACCATTAATTTGGATGGTTGCTACCTCATTTAAAAACATTCAAGAGGTATATGCATTGCCTCCAGTTTGGATCCCAGAATCATTTGATCCGATTAAATACAAAGAAATTTGGGAAAAGGGTCCGCTTTTAAGTGGGATTAAAAACAGCTTAATTATCGCATTGTCAGTAACGGTTATTGGTACATTTACGTCAGCCTTAGCTGCATTTGCGTTTGGTAAATTGAATTTCCCGTTTAAAAATCAACTGTTCTTATTGCTTTTAACAGCAATGATGATTCCATATCCAGTTGTAATGATTCCACAGTTTATGATTTTTACACAAATTGGCTGGGTCGATACATTATTGCCACTTATTGTTCCTGGGCTATTCGGAAATATTATGATGATTTTCTTCTTAAGGCAGTATTTAACAAGTATTCCGAACTCAGTAATTGAAGCAGCAAAAATTGATGGATGCTCATACTTTAAGATTTTCTATCGTATTATTTTCCCATTAGTAAGACCTGCTGTTGCTGCACAATTGATTTTATGGTTTATGGCAATATGGAATGATTATTTAGCGCCAATTTTATATTTAAACTCACCGGAAAAACAAACATTACAAATTGTTATTGCGAACTTTAATGCTACCTATGCCATTCAAAGTGATTTCCCACTAATTATGGCTGCATCTGTTGTATCGTTATTACCAATGTTAATTGTATTTATCGTCTTCCAAAAGCAAATAATCGAATCTGTTGCGATTTCAGGTGTCAAAGGATAATGCTAGGAAGCTAAAGCAATTACAGCGATACACGAAAAAACAAATACATGTGGCGGTTTAAGGTAAACTAGCTAGCCTAATCTATTTCGATAACTAGAATGGGCTAGCTAGTTTACCGGATTCCTGCCACTTTTTGTTTAATCGCGAAAAGGCTGTCTCTTGTAGGCAGCTTTCTAAGAATATTCATTTCAAATTAGAGGAAATAACAGATAAACGACATAAGAGGTGAAATGATATGAAACGAGTAACCTATTTTGCTGACAAAAATTATAAAATTGGTCAAGTAGACCCTAAGCTATTTGGCTCGTTTATTGAACATTTAGGTCGTGCTGTTTATACGGGGATATATGAACCGGGACATCCAACTGCAGATGAGGATGGTTTCCGTAAAGATGTCATGGATTTAGTAAAGGAATTAAACGTACCAATTGTCCGCTATCCTGGAGGGAACTTTTTATCAGGCTATGATTGGACAGATGGAATCGGTCCCATAGAAAACAGACCTAGAAGATTGGATCTTGCTTGGAGAACGACTGAGCCCAATGAGGTTGGAATTGATGAATTTATGAAGTGGGCAAACAAGTTAAATATCGAACCGATGCTTGCTGTTAATTTAGGTACAGGAACACCGAAAGAGGCTGGATTCTTTGTAGAATACTGTAATCATCCAGGGAATACATATTGGAGTGATTTACGAATCCAAAACGGACACAAGGATCCATATAATGTTAAAGTTTGGTGCTTAGGGAACGAAATGGATGGTCCATGGCAAATTGGCCAACTAAGTGCGGAGGATTACGGTAAAAAAGCAAGAGAAACAGCGAAAATAATGAAGTGGGTAGATCCGACCATTGAATTAGTTGCATGTGGCAGCTCTTCTGCTGAGATGCCTACTTTCCCTGAGTGGGATCGCGTCGTATTAGAGCATTTGTACGAACATGTTGATTATATCTCATGCCACCGCTATTACGAAAATTTAGGCGATACGAATGATTTTCTCGGTTCATTCGCTGATATGGACAACTTTATAAAAACGATAGCAAGTACAGCTGACTATGTGCAAGCGAAATATAGAAGTAAAAAGAAAATGTATATTTCATTTGATGAATGGAATGTATGGTATCAAAAGAAGGTTGAGTTAAAGGATTGGGAAGTAGCACCACCAATTTTAGAGGATATCTATTCGTTATTAGATTCATTAGTATTTGGTGGTCTTATGTGTACACTATTGCAGCATGTCGATCGCGTTAAAATGGCTTCCTTGGCCCAATTAGTCAATGTAATTGCGCCAATTTTCACCCAAAAAGGTGGTCCTGCTATTAAACAAGCAATCTTCTATCCTTTCTATCAAGTATCTAATTATGGTAGAGGGGAAGTACTAAACACATTAATAGAAGCACCGAAGCTTGCGACAAATCGCCACGGTGATATTCCGCTAGTCCAATCTTCGACAACTTATAATGCAGAGGATAATACACTAAGTATTTTTGCATTAAATTGTTCTGAGGATGAGGATTTAGTGTTGGATGCACAGTTCCGTTCCTTTGGTTCTGTCCAAGTAATTGAGCATGTTGTTATGGATGGGACAGATCTGAATGCGGTTAATAATTTTGCTAATCCAGACAATGTGAAACCAAGAAATGTCGATGTTTCCAATAAGTCTGGAGATCATATCGAAATTACTTTACCAAGAATGTCTTGGAATATGATCCGTTTACAATGTACATCAAATTAATGATATAGGAGTTGTTAATATGACTGAATATAACGTAAAAAATCCACTAATTGAACAACGTGCAGATCCATTTATGTATAAACATACAGATGGGTATTATTATTTCACTGGTTCAGTACCTGAATACGACAGAATTGCTATTCGTCGTGCAAAGACAATTGCAGGCTTAGCTGAAGCTGAAGAAAAAACAATTTGGGTAAAGCATGAAAGCGGATTAATGAGTGCTAATATATGGGCGCCAGAGCTGCATTATATCGATGGAAAATGGTATGTATATTTTGCAGCAGCACGTACAACTGAAACAAATGAAGGTTTGTTCGACCATCGCATGTTTGTTCTTGAAAATGAGTCAGCTAATCCACTAGAGGGAGAATGGGTCGAAAAAGGACAAGTAAAAACGAAGTGGGAATCATTTGCGTTAGATGCTACATCGTTTGAGCATAAAGGTGTTCGCTACTATGTATGGGCACAAAAAGACCCTGAGATTGAAGGGAATTCAAACCTATATATTTCTGAAATGGAGAATCCTTGGACATTGAAAGGTGAACAAGTGTGTATTACAACTCCAGAATATGATTGGGAGAAAATTGGCTTTTTAGTAAATGAAGGTGCAGCAATCTTAAAGAAAAACGGCAAAATTTTCATGACGTATTCAGCAAGTGCTACTGATCATCATTATTGCATGGGATTATTAACTGCAGATGAAGATAGTGATTTATTGGATCCGAAGTCTTGGGTGAAATCACCTGAGCCTGTCTTTACAACAAATGAAGCTAATAGTCAATATGGGCCTGGACATAACAGCTTTACAGTATCTGAGGATGGTTCACTAGATTTGCTTGTTTATCATGCTAGAAGCTACAAGGAGATTGAAGGAGATCCATTATACGATCCAAATCGCCACGCACGCGTTCAAGCGATTAAATGGAATGAGGATGGAACGCCAAACTTTGGAGTTCCTAGACCTGATACAAATTAATGCATTCAATCTGAATAAAGGAGAGGCTGATTATGATGATAGTCAGCCTTTTCTACTATTAAAAAGATAATCAATTACAGCCACTTAATAATTGAAAAGTAGGGAAAAACTGTTTAACGATTGGATGTACGCAAAGTAAGTAAATCGTCTATTTAATAGAGAAAGAAGCTAAATAATGATGATAACAAAAAAGAAAACCACGCTTTTTATTTCGATATTGATTCTACTCATCGTAATGGCGTTTGCTGGATTCTATTATATTAATCAAACGAATCAAACTCCTAAAAAGCTTGGAAATTCCCAATATCCAACATCTCCTCAAGAATTACCATTTGAAAAGGTGAATGTTGATATTATCCACGATGAAACAAAATGGTCAACGAATAATACCCATGATGCAGAAATCATTAAGGTAGATGGTTGGTATTATACGTTTTCAACCGATTATATGGTTGCAGGGACTCCACTTCCAGGTATTCAAATTCGAAAATCGCACGATATGATAGAGTGGGAGTTTGTTGGACGAGTCTTTGATGACTTATCAACTGAAGCGAAAGCGTGGACTAATGGAAATACAACAACCTTTTGGGCACCAGATGTTGTTGAAATGAATGGTCAATTTTATCTTTATTATTCGGTTTCCCAGTTCGGTACGAGAAACTCATATATTGGTTTAGCGACTAGTTCATCCATTGAAGGTCCATGGCAAGATCAAGGACCTGTTATAAAAACAAAAGAGGGTGACGAAAAAACAGTAAACGCAATCGACCCAGGGATCATAATAGATAGAAACGAAAATCCGTGGATGGTGTATGGCTCTTACTTTGGTGGGATTTTTATTACTGAATTAGATAAAACAACAGGAAAGCAGAAAAAATCTGGTGAAGAAGGAACACTCATTGCGAAACGGAAAAGCAATGATTTTGAAATTGAAGCACCAGCAATGATGTATAACCGTGATACAGATATGTTTTATTTAACAGTCTCATATGGCTATTTGGAGGACACATACAATGTTCGGGTTGCACGTTCAAAGGATATCCAAGGCCCATATGTAGATTTCAATGGTAAAAATATGATAGACACGTCAGATGAATCGTTTGATACAGGAACAAAAATTATTAACTCATATGCATTTAATGATGATAGCGGCTGGCTTGGAACAGGTCATAATGGTCTGCTTCAAGAGGGGGACAAATACTATTTAACACATAATGCAAGAGCTGGTGAGGACTTGTATTGGTCACATCTCCATGTACGAGAAATTATATGGACTAAAGATGGGTGGCCAGTTGTATCTCCAGAACGATATGCGGGAAAACCGAAAGATTCCGCTCAAATAAAGGAAGAAAATTTAATAGGAAATTGGGAGAGAATCGAATTTCCGCGATTTGATGATAGCATGCAAACATCTACTAATCTTAAGCTATTAAAAAATGGAAAAATAAATGATGCTAATGGAGAAGATTATTGGGAGCTAGACGAAAATACATTAAAGCTTTATTGGTATGCCCCAAATGAAGCTCCTGATGATTATTGGATTGATGAAGTAACAATCTTGCCTGAGTGGGATTATGAAAAATGGAAGCCTACACTTGTTTTTACAGGCCTAAATAATGAAGGGACTGCTATATGGGGAAAGCAGTTTGTTGAGGAGGAAGAAGAATGATTTATCCGAATGAACCAGTAAAAGATGATTTATATGACGAATCAATCGCCAACAATGAGAAATTATGGACGATACATAATGTACACGATCCAGCACTTATTAAGGATGGTGATACGTATTATGTCTTTTCAACAGATGCAAAAGTTGGTGGACCACCGTCTGGAGGTATCCAAATTAGGAAATCAAAAGACTTAATTAAATGGGAATGGGTCGGACATGCGTTCGATAAAATTCCGGAAGCTGCGTTTGAATGGACTGGAGCATTAGGACTTTGGGCACCAGATGTTGCTAAATATGGAGATACTTATTATTTATATTATGCTGCTAGCCAATTCGGTAAAAATCAGTCATTTATTGGTGTAGCCACAAGTAAGCATATTGAAGGACCATGGGTAGACCAAGGTGAGGTGATTAAAACCGAGCATGGTGTATCAGGACCAAATGCGATCGATCCGAACATAACATTTGATGAAAACGGAATACCTTGGATGGTATACGGATCATTTTTTGGAGGTATTTATCTATGTAAAATTGACCCTAGCACAGGGAAGCGTGCCGAACAGAATGAAGGAATTCTTTTAGCGCGCCGTCCGAAAAGTGTTGAAGCTGCAATAGAAGGTCCATACATTGTGTACCATCCAGAATTGAAAAAGTATTATTTATTTGTTTCATATGATTCATTATTCAGAGATTATAATATTCGCGTAGCTGTTTCGGATAGAATCGAAGGTCCTTATCTTGATATTAACGGCAATGATATGAGAGACATTGAGATCGATCCGAATGAGACAGGCTTAAAAATTCTCGGCGGTTATAAATTTGCTGACAAAGAAGGCTGGATCGGGCCGGGACATAACTCTGTTTTACAAGACAATGGAAACTTCTATATATGTCACCATGCTAGGGGAGAACGAACAAAAATCCACCACGGTCTTCATATTCGTAAAATTGTCTGGACTGAAGATGGCTGGCCGCTTGTATCTCCAGAAAGATATGCAGGGGAAGAGGAACAACCTATCGATCAAGAGGAGATTCCAGGTGTATGGGATATTATTATACAAGATAAACATAACAATGGAATGATTTGTTCGGAAGTTTATGAGTTTACTAGAGATGGAGAAGTTCATAGCAAAAATAGTAAAGGTTCATGGGAATTAAAACAGAATAATGTAGTTGAGCTAACATTAACGAATGACTTATCAAGTGCTGAAATCATTGTCCTGCCAGCATGGGACTACGAATGCTGGAATCCTACACTCGTTTTTACGGGAAAAGACAAACAAGGGATTGTATTAATCGGAAAAAAACGCAAAAAAGGTTAAAAAACCAACTTGTAAGGATAAGTTAGAGGGGTGATCGGCAAAAAAAGTACAATTTTTAAAGAAATATTGAAAATTTGTATTGAAAAATTATCGATAAGTGCTAAAATCTAATTAAGGTTATACGTATAAGTTGAATTACTTAAAAAATTAGTATTTTACTATTTGAATTTTAACAATTATCTATATGAAATAGCCTTTAACTTGTACGTATGATAAGAAATGAACTAGTAATGATATTTTATAAGAAAAATGTTTGGGTATGAGAAAGAAAGAGGCTGGGGTGACTAGAATGGCTAAATATTCAATTGGTGTCGATTATGGGACACAATCAGGAAGAGCGGTACTTGTAGAAATCGGTACTGGAAAAGAAATTGCAACATCAGTTAAACCTTACACACATGGTGTAATGGATGAATTTTTACCTGATGGAGTAACAAAGCTTGAAAATGACTGGGCTCTTCAACATCCAACTGATTATATGGAAGTTTTACAAGTAACGATTCCAGATGTACTAAAACAAGCCAACATTTCTCCTGAAGATGTTATTGGACTTGGGATTGATTTTACTGCATGTACAGTTTTACCGATAAATGAATTTGGAACACCTCTTTGCTTAACCGAAGAATTTAAAAATCATCCACATGCATTTGTGAAGCTTTGGAAGCACCATGCAGCACAGGATGAGGCAAATCGCTTAAATGAGGTTGCTGAAGCAAGAGGAGAGAAATTTTTGCAAAGATACGGCGGGAAAATATCCTCTGAATGGTTATTTCCAAAATTATGGCAAATCCTTAATGAAGCGCCTGAAATATATGAAGCAACAGACCAATTTGTTGAAGCAACAGACTGGGTAACATACCAGTTAACTGGAGAGCTAAAAAGAAATAGTTGTACGGCAGGATATAAAGCA
Source organism: Metabacillus niabensis (assembly GCF_902829255.1). Classification (GTDB taxonomy): domain Bacteria; phylum Bacillota; class Bacilli; order Bacillales; family Bacillaceae; genus Metabacillus; species Metabacillus niabensis. Next base: position 14,219 of record NZ_CADEPK010000211.1, read on the forward strand.
ATTTGGCACAAGCAAGATAGCTATCCTTCTAAAGAGTTCTTTAAGGCGCTTGACGAAAGATTGGAAAATGTTGTTGAAGAGAAACTATCAACTGACATTTACCCAATTGGCTCAAAGGCTGGGGAATTAACAGAACAAGCGGCGAAAATGATTGGCTTAAAGCCTGGTACAGCAATTGCTATTGCAAACGTTGATGCCCATGTTGCAGTGCCTGCAGTTGGAATTACTGAGCCAGGAAAGCTTCTAATGATTATGGGAACTTCAACTTGTCATATTTTACTTGGTGAAGAGGAAAAAGTAGTTCCAGGCATGTGTGGTGTTGTAGAAGATGGCGTTATCCCGGGATTTATGGGATATGAAGCAGGACAATCATGTGTTGGTGACCACTTCGAATGGTTTACTGAGAACTGTGTACCAGCAAGCTACTATGAAGAAGCTGAAGCTAAGGGAATGAACATCCACCAACTATTAACTGAAAAGGCTGCAAAGCTTGAAGTTGGTGAAAGCGGTTTAATTGCTCTTGACTGGTGGAATGGAAACCGTTCAACATTGGTTGATGCTGACTTAACTGGTGTTTTATTAGGTGCTACATTGCTTACTAAGCCTGAGGAAATTTACCGAACTCTAATCGAAGCAACAGCATTTGGTACTCGTACTATCGTTGATGCATTTAGAGGGAACGGTGTACCGATTCATGAAGTGTATGCTTGCGGTGGGATTGCTGAGAAAAATGCGTTAATGATGCAAATTTATGCTGATGTATTAAATATGGAAATCCGTATTTCAGCTTCATCTCAAACACCTGCTTTAGGCTCTGCGATGTTCGGAGCAGTGGCAGCTGGTAAAGAGCGTGGCGGATATGATGATATAAAAGACGCTGCAAAAGAAATGGCACGTTTAAAAGATACAGTGTATCGTCCAAATCCAAAAAACACTGAAGTATATAGCCAATTATTTGCTGAATATACTCGTCTATATGACTATTTTGGACGCGGTGCAAATGATGTCATGAAAAACTTAAAGAAAATCAAACGAGAAAGCGTCACACAAAAGGATAAAGTCACTCAATAATACCTAAATATAAGGTGGTACAGCATCACTTTTTAACAAGCTGTGCCACCCTTCATAAAAAGGGGAGATTAAGAGAATGCTTGAATCATTAAAAGAGCAAGTGTTAAAGGCTAATCTACTTCTGCCAAAGTATCAAATGGTAACGTTTACTTGGGGGAATGTCAGTGGGATTGACCGTGAAAAGGGATTAGTAGTTATTAAGCCAAGTGGTGTCCCTTACGATGAATTAAAAGTGGAAGATTTAGTCGTAGTTAATTTAGATGGTGAAGTCGTTGAAGGCGATTTACGTCCTTCATCAGATACGGCAACACATATTGCGCTTTATAAAGCATTTCCTAAACTAGGTGGTGTCGTTCATACTCATTCGCCATGGGCAACGAGCTGGGCTCAGGCAGGACGTCCAATTCCTGCTTTAGGTACAACTCATGCAGACTATTATTATGGAGAAATTCCATGTACTAGACCTTTAACAGAGGATGAAATCACACGTGCGTATGAGTTGGAAACAGGTAACGTCATTATCGAAACATTTGAAAACGCTGGTCTTGATCCAGTTGCAATGCCTGGTGTTTTAGTATCTGGTCATGCGCCATTTTGCTGGGGAAAAGATGCGATGCAAGCTGTCCATAATGCAGTTGTGTTAGAGGAAGTTGCAAAGATGGCCCTTCATACGTATCAATTAAACCCAGCTATTCAGCCAATTGACCAATTTTTACTTGATAAGCATTATCTTCGCAAGCATGGAGCAAATGCTTACTACGGTCAAAAGACTACATCAAAAGTAAATCAATAACAACTTACTGGGGGAATCAGAGATGTTAAAAGTGAAAGAATATGAATTTTGGTTTGTAACAGGAAGTCAAGACCTATACGGTGACGATACAATTCGTGAAGTTGAAGCAAATTCAAAAGTAATTACAGAAGGCTTAGATAGTGACCCAGCGGTTACATATAAATTGGTATTTAAAACCGTATTAAAAGAAGCAGATTCAATCCGCAGATTATGTCTTGAAGCAAATGCTGATGAAAAATGTGCAGGGATTATTACATGGATGCACACTTTCTCACCAGCTAAAATGTGGATTGCTGGATTAACTGCATTACAAAAACCGATGCTACACCTACACACTCAATTTAATCGTGACATTCCTTGGGATACGATCGATATGGACTTCATGAACACAAACCAATCCGCTCATGGTGACCGTGAATTTGGATTTATGGGTAGCAGATTACATGTAAAGCGTAAAGTTGTAGTCGGTCACTGGGAAAGCAGTGATGTAAGAAATACGATTGGAAGCTGGATGCGCACAGCGGTTGCGTTCTCTGAAAGCAAACATTTAAAAGTAGCGCGCTTCGGTGACAATATGCGTAATGTAGCTGTTACAGAAGGCGATAAAGTAGAAGCGCAAATTAAGCTTGGTTGGACAGTTGATGGTTTCGGAATTGGTGACTTAGTCGCAAAAATGAATGAAGTGACAGAACAGGAAATCGACGAGTTAATGAACGAATACGAAGCAGAATACGATATTGTTCCAGAAGGTCTTAAAGACGGTCCTGTTCGTGAATCAATTCGTTACCAAGCAAGAATTGAACTTGGTATGAAAGCATTTTTAGAAGCTGGAAATTATACAGCATTTACAACAACATTTGAGGATTTACATGGTATGAAGCAATTACCAGGTCTTGCTGTACAACGATTAATGGCACAAGGCTATGGATTTGCCGGAGAAGGTGACTGGAAAACAGCTGCACTTTTACGTATTTCTAAAATTATTGCTGATAATGAAGATACTTCATTCATGGAAGATTACACATATCACTTTGAACCTGGAAATGAGCTTGTTCTTGGTTCACATATGCTTGAGGTTTGCCCTACAATTACAGCAACAAAACCAAAAATCGCTGTTTATCCACTAGGTATCGGTGGTAAGGAAGACCCTGCTCGCCTTATCTTTAATGGAAAGAGCGGTGCGGCTTTAAATGCATCAATTATTGACTTAGGACATCGCTTCCGTTTAATCGTTAATGAAGTAGATGCTGTACAGCCTGAAATTGATATGCCAAATCTTCCTGTTGCACGAGTTCTTTGGACTCCACAACCAAATTTAAGCGAAGGTGCAGAAAACTGGATCGTTGCTGGCGGAGCTCACCACACAGTGTTCTCTTACAAAGTAACAGTTGATCAATTAAGAGACTTTGCTGAACTAGTTGGTATTGAGTGTGTTGTTATCAACAATGATACAAATAAACATGCATTTAAAAATGAATTACGTTGGAATGACGTCGTTTATAAATAAGGTTTCTTAACATAATAGGAGGTAGAGTTAATCGAATGAACAAGTATACTTGTCGAAATGCTCTACCTCTTATTTTTCGATGAATCTATGAATCTATAATAAAAAGGTTGGGATGAAATCATGTCAAATAAAGTTGTAATCAATGCGGATGTTGAAAAAGGGAAAATAAGCAAACATATTTACGGTCATTTCGCTGAACATTTAGGTCGTTGCATTTATGAGGGGATTTGGGTAGGAGAAGACTCGCCAATTCCAAACACAAAAGGAATTCGTAATGATGTTTTGGAAGCGCTAAAACAAATTAATATCCCTGTTCTTCGCTGGCCTGGTGGCTGTTTTGCTGATGAATATCACTGGAAAGATGGAATTGGACCAAGAGAAAACCGTAAACGTATGGTTAATACTCATTGGGGTGGCGTTGTTGAAAACAATCACTTTGGTACACATGAATTTATGTTGCTATGTGAACTACTAGATTGTGAACCATATATTTGCGGTAACGTTGGTAGTGGTACAGTTCAAGAAATGTCAGAATGGGTTGAATATATGACATTTGACGGCGAATCACCAATGGCTAACTGGAGACAAGAAAACGGAAGACAAGAGCCATGGAATGTGAAATATTTTGGTGTTGGCAATGAAAACTGGGGGTGTGGCGGAAACATGCGTCCAGAATATTATGCTGATCTTTATCGTAGGTACCAAACATATGTAAGAAACTATGGTGATAACAAAATTTATAAAATTGCTGGTGGAGCAAATGTAGATGATTATAACTGGACAGAAGTGTTGATGCGTGAAGCTGGTCGCTATATGGACGGTTTAAGCTTACATTTCTATACAAGACCTGGTGATTTTTGGTTAGGTAAGGGTGCAGCAACTGGCTTCCCAGAGTATGAATGGTTTAAAACGGTCGAACAAGCTTATTTTATGGACGAACTTATTACGAAACACAGTACGATTATGGATAAATATGATCCTGAAAAACGTGTTGGGATGATCGTTGATGAGTGGGGGACATGGTTTGATGTTGAACCTGGAACGAACCCAGGATTCCTTTATCAACAAAATACAATTCGTGATGCAGTTGTTGCAGCCATTCATTTTCATATTTTCCATAAGCATTGTGATCGTGTACACATGGCAAATATCGCCCAAACCGTTAACGTACTTCAAGCGATGGTATTAACAGAAGGTGAAAAAATGATTCTTACGCCAACATACCATGTATTTGATATGTACAAAGTACACCAGGATGCAACGCTTTTAGCCGTTGATGCTAATGTGAATCGTCATAAATATGAGGATTTAGAGGTTGATCAAATTTCGATTACAGCATCAAAGGATAAAGATGGAAAGGTTCATATTGGCTTATGTAATATTGACAATAAAGAATCAGCATCTTTCGCGATCCAGCTTCGCGGTATTAAAGAACAAATCGCAAGTCTTTCTGGTACGATTTTAACGGCTGACACAATGGATGCACATAATACATTTGAACAACCAGATGCTGTAAAACCAACTGAATTTACAGGTGCAAAAATCGAAAATGGCGAATTACAAGTATCATTACCTCCAATGTCAGTTGTTAGCTTAACAATTGAGTAAAAAAGGGTGATGGTAGAGATGACAACAAATACATGTAAAGGCTGTACAAGAAATGTCATCATAAAACGAGAAGAAATTGAACACATTCTTACTAAGCATAAGGGCGATGAGCAACTCATTGTTTCAAACGATGTGTATCACTTAAGGTTAGATACTTGTAAAGCCTGTTCGTCGTTAATGTATGGGACTACTTGCTCCTATAGCGGCTGCTTAGTGGAATATCGAGCAAAATTCACAAACAAAAAATGTCCTTCTCCAAATGGCTCAAAATGGTGAGCTAGAACGAACTTTATAGGACAGCTATGCGTGAACATAATAAGATATTCGATGATGCAAACTGTGAGATTCGTAGTTTTGTATCATCGTGTGTCTTATTTTTTGTACAAAATGAAAGCGTTTAACATTCGAAGGGAGGTGATGTTTGTAAATATGTTTTAACATCGTAATTATTAAGGAACAAAGAGGAGGAGAAGAATTTGAAACGGTTGAAGTATTTTTCATGGATTGCCATCATTTTAGCAATGATCGCAGTTCCCCAGCAGGCTTATGGGGTATTTTGGAATGTTGAAGGAGAAAGAATGATCCATGATCCTTCAATTATAAAAGAAGGAAATTCATGGTATGTGTTTGGAACAGGTGAAGTAGGGAAAAATGGAATTCGTGTATTACGCTCTGACAATGGGACGAATTGGTATACAACCCCAGTTATTTTTCCGACTGCTCCATCATGGTGGAAAACATATGTACCAAACCATGAGTCAAATCAATGGGCACCAGATATCCAATATTATAATGGTAGGTATTGGCTTTATTATTCTGTTTCAAGCTTTGGTACAAATAATTCACTTATTGGCTTATTATCGACCCATAGTATAACGTCTGGACAATGGAGAGATGATGGTTTAGTCGTAAGATCAACGAGCTCTTCTAATTTTAATGCGATTGACGGTGACCTTGTAATTGATGCTGAAGGAAACCCATGGCTTTCATATGGATCATTTTGGAGTGGAATTAAATTAACAAGATTAGATAAAAATACGATGAAACCAACAGGTACAGTTTATTCAATTGCATCAAGACCAAATATTCCTAACAATCCAATAGAAGCTCCAAGCATCACTTACCGAAACGGTTATTATTATTTATTTGTTTCCTTTGATAGCTGCTGTCAAGGTGTGAATAGCACTTACAAAATTGCTTATGGCCGTTCCAAAAATATTACAGGTCCATACGTCGATAAAAATGGTGTGAGCATGATGAATGGCGGCGGTACAATTATGGATGCAGGTAATGTTCGTTGGAAGGGACCAGGTCATCAAGATGTTTACAATAATAATATAATTATTCGTCATGCCTATGATGCTGAAAACAACGGAATGCCAACAATGCTCATTAATGATTTGTATTGGGATTCGCAAGGATGGCCTTCTTATTAAGAAGGTGAGGTTTACCAATTAAGGGAACTTTCATAAAACGAAAAGAAAATAAGAACATGAGTTGCAATTTCAGTTCATTTTTAGTATTATTACTATACAAGCTGCGCTGTACGCATTTCTTATAAAGTTTTAACCTTTAAGCTGAAATAGGGAGTTTTATATTGAAGTCGGAATATCATGCCTCCATCTGAGTAGAGGACGATACGAAAGCTTCTGCAAACACCCACTTGTAGGAGTGGTGGTTTAAAACTCTATAATACGATGCGGCAATCGCGGCACCTTTTTAAAATGATAAACCCGATTCTCTTTTAGAGGATCGGGTTTTTTATTTGTAAAAAAATATGACGAATGAAGTCGAATGACAGATTTTACTGCAAAGTTGAGAGATTTTTTTAAAAAGTTGACAGATTTTCCTATAATGTTGACAGATAATTTTAATAAGTTGACAAATTTCTATTGGATCAACCAATTTGCTATTGAACAAAGAGAAAAGACTTGATAATTATCAAGTCTTTTTTCCATTCTATTATAA
>NZ_CADEPK010000212.1 GCF_902829255.1 Metabacillus niabensis
TGTGAGTATAAATACCCTATAATGTGTAGAAAAATAGTCCCTTATTCGACGAATTACGACATTTTCTTAATTTGTTTTATGGTATTTTAAAATAATCTGAGTTAAATAGAATAGTCCAATAGAATTGGTTTTCTTTTACGAGGGTTCTTAATAAGTTTTATAAGTTTATAGGAGGTTTTAGGATTTTATGAAAAAGATGTTTTATCAATTGTTAGCACTTATTGTTTTCCTCATTGGAGCAGTAAGTCTCATGCCAACAAATGCTAGCGCAGCAACTGTGAAGGAAGTCGAACAAAATAATAGCGTCAGTACTGCGATGGCGATCCAATTAAGCAATACATATACGGGAACAGTAAACGATCAGGATGAATATGACTTCTTTAAAGTTTCAACGACAGATAATGGATTTCTCAACATAAACTTTACTGCAAATGGTAGCGGTAATGATAATAATCATTACATCGTAACCTTAATGGACGCAAATCAAACAAAGATTATGGCATTTCGCGATAATGACATAGCAAAACCTTCAATGGGAATTAAAAAAGGTACATATTATATCAAAATAGAGTATACAGGGTATTATGATGCACCAACAAATTATTCATTCACAACAAGTCTTACGAAAAATGCAACATCTGAATTAGAAGGCAATAATACAATATCACTGGCACAAACAATGCAAATAGGAAAAAAATACACTGGATATTTGACAAATACAGACACGAAGGATATCTATAAATTTACAATGTCTCAAGATGGCAATCTTCATGTTAATACACTTATAAAACAGACATTAGGTACTTATTTCCTTAATAAATTTACGATTCAGGATGCAAAGGGCAATATTTATGCTGAGCAGGACATTGAATATGATAAGATAAAAGAATTTAATGTTGGACTAGCAAAGGGAGAGTATTACCTGATTCTTGAAAATAGCGAATGGGGAGAATTCCAATATAAAAGTGATGCTTATGAAATCACCCTAACTAGCTCAACAAGCTCTTTATATGAAAAAGAGATGAACGATAAAATTACGGCAGCAAATCCACTTGAATTAGGGAAAAAAATTACTGGTTCTACAAGCTATAACGGTGATGATGATTACTTTGCGATTCAATTAGATTCACAGGCTGATTCGATCACCATTAAAGGAGAAGCGAGTGATTGGTTAACAAGTGTTAGCCTATTAGACAAAAATGGGAATACTTTGGACGACAAACTATTGGAGACTAAAATAGAGTTAGGAGAAAACTTGCCGAAAGGTCAGTACTATTTAGCTGTTGACAGTAGTGTTTCAAATTATAGCGACTATTCCTTTACTGTATACGGCGGCACAAACCGATTACAAGGGAGCGATCGTTATGAGACAGCTGTCAATATTTCAAAGGCAGGCTGGATAACAAGCAATACAGTTGTCCTTGCTCGCGGAGATAGCTTTCCAGACGCTCTTGCAGGCGGTCCGTTAGCATATAAAGAAAATGCACCGATTTTGTTAACACATCAAGCGTCATTAACGGCGAAAACAAAGGCTGAAATCATTCGCTTAAATGCAAAGAAAGTCATTATTCTTGGTCAAACAGGAGCAGTTTCTAGCAAGGTGGAAAGTCAATTAAGACAAATGGGAATAAATAATATAGAGCGTATTGGCGGAAAGACTCGTTATGCAACAGCAGCACTTGTCGCAAAACGCTTGCCATCAGATAAAGCAATTGTAGCGTATGGCTATAACTTCCCAGACGTATTATCTGTTGCTCCGTATGCAGCGAAAAATGGTATTCCGATTTTATTAACTGATAACGACGGATTACCAGCAGTCACAAAGGATGCATTGACAGGAAAAACATCTGCGACAATTGTTGGGGGAACTGTTGTCGTTAGTGATAAAGTCAAAAACTCTCTTCCAGTTGCAACAAAAACAAGAATTGCTGGTAATGAACGTTGGGAAACTTCAAGCATTGTATCCCAGAAGCTACCTTTAGGAAATAAGCGGGCATTTATCGCATACGGAAAAAACTTCCCAGATGCACTTGCAGGCTCAGTCCTTGCAGCAAAAATGAATGCACCATTATTACTTGTTGATCAACCAAGAATTCCAAGTGCCATCACCCAAGTGAAAAATAACTACCCAGCCTTTACAATACTAGGTGGAACCGTAGCAGTAAGTGACGCAGTAAAAGAACAACTAATGGATTACTGAGAAGACGATTCTCTCGCTTGTTTTTAGTATAAAGTGAAAGACCACTAGTCTCTCATAAGAGAATGACAAAGCAAAAGGTACAGCTGAAAATAACTTATCAGCTGTACCTTTTTTATAGTGAAAAAGTTAAGATTCTCACAGTTTGTGAGATGGTGAAATCGAAGTAGGAGAGACTATCCCAACAACACTCGGTTAGTGCTGGTTGAGCCGACACTTGTACCCTTTAGCGCGTGTAAACCGTAGAAGTACCTTAACTCTTTTTTTCCTTCATCCTTGGCAAGCCTCACGTCCTATTGTTCTCTTTTCACTCTTTTAGCCTTTAGTTCCTGACTGCATTCATACAATTCAAGAGTATTGATTCTAATTCAGGAAATTTTTTTAAACTTGTTATTCCTTTAAACTACTTTCCCTCATGTTTTCTCTATATGCCATTGGACTTATCGCGTATCAAACGAAAACCTCATCTAAGGTTAATAGTTTCTGCATCTAATCTATTAGGCGTGGATTAAGTATTAAATCAATATATTCCAATGATTAGGACCAATTTTTTACTAGTCCTGACCATTCTTAACTCCTTGTAGAGTTTTTGTATAGATAGTTCTGATATCCTATTTTTGGGGCAATTGAATTTGATAGTTATAACCTTATAGGAAAAACTACCGAGTTCAATGAAGGGGGATATCAATCAAAAAGGAGTGAGGAAAACTTTGAATAGGTTTAAATCAAAACTGGCATTATTTTTGAGTATTTTCTTAATTGCAGGTACGATAATGCCACAGTTTGGTGGACCAGTGGCATTTGCAGCTGAGCTGGCAGACATTGACTATGATCCGAAAATTGGGGAAGAGGTTCCTGTCGCACCAAACTTTCATCTTCAACCTGCAGAAGGAGAACAATTTGCAGAAGGATATTTACAGTTTGATATAACTGAAGAGTACGTTGATACGGAGAAACTATTTTTGCCTGATGGCGAAAGTGTAACGTTATCTGATGGTTCGATTCTTTCTGTAAAAGGGACGCAAATTTTGCTTAATGATGTACCGATTGCTTCTATAGATAATGAATTAAATGGTGAAGCAGGTCCACTTCGAATTAATTTGTCAGCACCACTACCTAATGGTGACTTTGAAAAAGGTGAATTAGGTGAACTCGTTCCGGATTGGACAATTAATAATACGAGTGTTGGTCCAAATGGTAGCACTATTAATCAAATTTGGCTAGGGGATTTAGCTAGTAAAACACAAAATCGTGCTTATGACAGTGTCGCAAGTAATGGGGATGGTACTTATACGGTAACAGGACCTAATAATGAGTATACCTATGTGACGAATGTGAATTACAACATGACAGCATCGACAGGTGATTTACAAAAAGTTGAAGGATTTGAAGCTGTTTTTGGGAGTCTTAATAAATATGTAAAGAATGTTTATAGTGATACTGGTACTTCCAGTCAGGCTCTTGAAATTGGATTCTTAAGTGCTCTTCTCAAAAATGGAGATTACGCAGTAAAAGATGGGAAAATCGCTTCATCCTTTGGGATAGAAGCCATAAGTTCAACCTTTAAAGCAAAAAAAGGCGATTATTTATCGTTTGACTGGAAAGCCAATGATGGTGGAGATGACTATGAGGTTTATGGCTTTTTAGTTAATGAACAAACAGGTGAGCACACAGAAATCCTGTATGGCAGAGGCTCGGCACAAGATTGGACAACGAACAATGGGGAAGTTCAAGAGGATGGTACGTATCGCTTCCGTTTTGTCGCAGGATCGTTTAACAGAACAGATGGTACAACACATGGAGCTACATTAAGTATTGATAATATTCGAGTCGTTAGTAGCAAAGTCGTTAGCGGTGTTGTTGATGCAATTGCTCAGCTCGTTACGTATCAAAATACAGAATATAGCGGAGACAGACCAGTTAAAATTTCTGTTATTAATAGTGAAGGCAATGAAAGCGCATTTGGGGATAATGCCCTCATGATCAATATGTCTACGAAAACAGAAGCTGCTACTACTTTAAGCAATTCTCTAATAGTAGATAAGCCTGAAGACAATGCCTCTTTATACGATCGAACTGCACCAACAATCACAGGAAAAACGGAAAAGGGATCTACTGTTTCTGTTAAAGTAACGGATCCTAATGGTCAAAGTGTTTTTGATGGTGACGCAACTGTTGATGAAGCTGGTAATTGGTCGATTACCCTTACAGATGAATTGATTAAAGGTGATTATACGATCGAAGCAACAGCTTCAAAGGGTGGAGCTGAAGCAACAAATACATCAACCTTTCATTTTATCGATAAAACGAGTCTTGAAGATTACTATAATCAAGTAAAAGATTTAGCCGAAGAGCAATATCGAAATGGCTGGAAAAATGATGATACTGATGATGATATCGAATTTGAACCTGCCCTTACGACTGCGGCTGAAATCCTAGAACAAATCAAAAATGGAACAAATACACCAAGTCAAGCTGAAATCGATAAAGCATTAGCAGATCTTCAAGAAGCAAAGAATGCACTTGAAAAGCATCCGCCAATCGAAAAATCTCCGGCAACCTACGAGCATGGAGATAATAAAATCACGATTGAATTTGATAAAAACATCAAATTAACAGCAGATAATCCTGCTGAAGGATTTACAGTAACCGTTGATGGTACAACGTATTCTGTTACAAACGCAGAAGCGAACGGAAACAGCGTAACATTAACCGTTGATCAGCCATTATCAAGTGATGTAAAAGAAATAAAAGTAGAGTACACACCAGATGAAACACCGAATTTATTTGGAGATGAAGAAAATGGCACAGCAGACGAACCATTCTCAATCATCGCAAAAGATGAATTTGGTGCAGCATTACAAATTCAGACGACAAAAGGTATTACTAATAACCTAACACCTACCTTTACAGGAACAGTACATCAAGATGCCGATAAAGTAACGTTAACCTTCAAAGACAAGGAAGGAAATGAGATAGTAGGCTTAAAAGATGTTGAAGCAACCGTAAAAGACGGGACATGGACGTATACAATACCAGAAGGAAGTAAGCTAGCAAATGGTGTTTACACGTTTGAAGTAACAGGAACAAACAATGAAGGCCCAAGAACGATCACAAAGTCAGCTGAATTCACAGTCGTTGATAAAACGTCTCTAACATCAGCAGTAGACAGTGCTGAGAAACTAAATGAAAAAGATTACCGTGCAGGCTGGGAAGACTTAGTTACAGAACTAGAGGAAGCAAAAGCGGTTTTAACAAATCGAACTGCAACTCAGGCTGAGGTCGATAAAGCATTAGCAGACCTTCAAGCGGCAAGAGACGCGCTTGAAAAACATCCGCCAAAGGAACAATCTCCAGCAACCTACGAGCATGGAGACAATAAAATCATCGTTGAGTTTGATAAAACGATCAAACTGACTTCAGAGAACCCTACAGAAGGATTTACCGTAACCGTTGACGGAAAAACGTATGCTGTTACAAATGCAGAAGCAAACGGAAACAACGTAACATTAACCGTTGACCAACCATTATCAAGTGACGCAAAAGAAATAAAAGTAGACTACACACCAGACGATTCACCAAACGTCTTTGGTGATGAGGAAAATGGAACAGCTGAAGAAGCGTTCTCAATCGTTGCAAAAGATGAATTTGGCGCAGCACTTCAAATTAATAGCACAAAAGGCAACACAGATGACCAAACGCCTACCTTTACAGGAACAGTTCATCAAGATGCCGATAATGTGACATTAACCTTTAAAGACAAAGAAGGAAAAGTCGTTCTAAAGGATGTAGAAGCAACCGTAATAGAAGGTACGTGGACATATACGATACCTGAAGGAAGTGAGCTTTCGTACGGAGCTTACACATATGACGTAACAGCCACAAATAATGAAGGCTCAAGAACTGTCTCAAAATCTGCAGAGTTTAACGTCGTTGATAAAACGTCTCTAACATCAGCAGTAGACAGTGCGGAGAAACTAAAGCAAGAAGATTACCGTTCAGGCTGGGAAGACTTTGCGAAAAAATTAGAAGAAGCACAAGCGATTTTAACAAATCCGACTGCATCTCAATCAGAGGTTGATAAAGCATTAGAAGACCTTCAAGCGGCAAGAGACGCTCTTGAAAAGCATCCGCCAAAGGAACAGTCTCCAGCAACATATGAACACGGAGATAATAAAATCACAATTGAATTTGATAAAAACATTAAATTAACGGCAGAAAATCCAGCAGAAGGATTTACCGTAACCGTTGACGGAAAAACATATGCTGTCACAAATGCAGAAGTAAACGGGGACAACGTAACATTAACTGTCGACCAACCGTTATCAAGTGATGCAAAAGAAGTAAAAGTAGCATACACACCAGATGATTCACCAAACGTCTTTGGAGATGAAGAAAATGGCACAGCAGATGAACCATTCTCGATCATCGCAAAGGATGAATTTGGTGCGGCACTTCAAATTGAAAAAACAAAAGGGAATACAGATACCCAAACACCTACCTTTACAGGGACAATACATCAAGATGCCGATAAAGTAACGTTAACCTTCAAGGACAAGGAAGGAAAAGTAGTTTTAAAAGACGTTGAAGCAACAGTAAAAGAAGGCATATGGACGTATACAATCCCAGAAGCTAGTAAGCTAGCGTACGGAGCATATACGTTCGAAGTAACAGGAACAAACAATGAAGGCCCAAGAACTGTCACAAAATCAGCTGAATTCAAAGTCGTCGATAAAACGGCATTAACATCAGCAGTAGACAGTGCGGAGAAACTTCATGAAGAAGATCATCGAGCAGGCTGGGATGAGTTTGCGGAAAAATTAGAAGAAGCACAAGAAATTTTAACGAATCCGGCTGCATCTCAATCAGAGGTTGATAAAGCATTAGCAGACCTTCAAGCGGCAAGAGACGCTCTTGAAAAGCATCCGCCAAAAGAAGAGACTCCAGCAACATACGAGCATGGAGACAATAAAATCACGATTGTATTTGATAAAAACATCAAATTAACGGCAGAAAACCGTGCAGAAGGATTTACCGTAACCGTTGACGGAAAAGCGTATGCTGTCACAAATGCAGAAGTAAACGGGAACACCGTAACGTTAACCGTTGACCAACCATTATCAAGTGATGCAGAAGAAGTAAAAGTAGAATACACACCAGACGATTCACCAAACATTTTTGGAGATGAAGAGAACGGTACAGCAGACGAATCATTCTCAATCGTCGCAAAAGATAAATTTGGTGCGGCACTACAAATCGATGGAACAAAAGGCAATACAGATGATCGTACACCATCTTTCTATGGTGACATTTACAAAGAGGCAGACATCGCTACGTTAACAATTGTTGACGCGAAAGGTGAAGAACATGTAGTCAATGCAGTCGCTAAGATTAATGGAGAAGGCTGGATATTTGAAGATTGGACAGGATTAGAGGAGCTTCAACCTGGAGACTACACCGTTTTTGTAACAGCGAAAAATAGCCAAAATGGAAGAACCGTCACAAAATCAGCTAATTTTACTATAGTTGACAAAACGGCCTTAGAGTCTGCAATCAATAGTGCAGAGGATTTAGAGGAAGACGACCACCGTTCAGGCTGGGAAGACTTTGCGAAAGAACTAAAAGAAGCGCAAAAAGTGTTGGATAATTCAACCGCATCTCAAGAAGCTGTTCAGAAAGCGCTAGATGATTTAAAAGCAGCAAGAGCGGCGTTAGAAAAACATGCTCCAATCGTTAATGATGTCATTTTCAATCAAGGATATAATGAAATGACAGTTGTGTTTGATAAGGATATAACATTTGCTTCTAAAGCTGTAGACACAAAAGCTGGATTTACAGTAACGGTCAATGGAAAAGAAGTAGAAGTCATTGCAGTTCAGTTGGTTAAAGCAAATCCTGATGAAAAGACAAACAAGGTGAAGTTAATTTTAACTGAAGGAACAGCTTTATTAAGCGATGATGTTGTTGAAGTAACATACAACAAAGCAGCAGGTAGCGCAAATTTAGTTGGTGATGAGGAAAATGGTACAGCAGTGGAAGACTTTACGTATGAGGCTGGTGACCCATTTGGAAAAGCACTGCAAATAGATGATCCGAATGGAATAACAAATGATACAACACCATTGATTAAAGGGACGGCTGATACGAATGCTGATCATGCGACGATAACAATTATTGGACCTGATGGTAATAAGGTTGTTATTAGTAAAGCTGACTTAACAATTCGTGAGGATGGCACTTGGACATATCAAATTGCTAATAAATTAGCAGCTGGTAAGTACGTAGTAGAGGTAACAACTTCTGAAAAAGGGCGACCAGATGTAACGAAGGATCATCAATTCATTGTTGTTGATAAAACAGAACTGATAGCAAAGAAAGACGAAATCACAAAACAAAACTTAAAAGAGAATAACTACACAGTAAACTCTTGGACAAACTTCGAAAAGGCATTTAACCATGCTAATGATATTCTTGAAAATGCCGAAGCAACACAAGAAGAAGTGGACCAAGCATTGGCTGAACTACAGAAGGCATTTCTTGAGCTAGTAAATAAAATAGCTTTAGAGGATGAAGAAAGTGAATCGACGAAGCTTGATTCAAAAAACTATTCAACGAAAAGCTGGGCGGCTTATATAGCAGCACTTACACACGCTAAGGAAGTGTTAAGTAACCCACAAGCAACGCAAGAAGAAGTAGATAAAGCATTAGCTGAATTAGCTTCAGCCCGTGCGGCATTAACTGTTGATAAGACATTGCTTGATGCAGAAGAGAATAAATCAGCAGCTCTTAACGAAGAAGACTATTCACAAGCTAGTTGGAAAAATTATCTGAAGGTATTAAAAAATGCACAGAATATATTAAATGACCCGAATGCAACTCAAGTTGAAATAGATATGGCAATAGAAGCGTTAGCGAAAGCTCGTGCAGCGTTAACAGTTGACAAAAAGCCACTTCAAAAAGCTGAGAAAGAATCAGAAGAATTAAAGGAATCTGATTACACATCTGATAGTTGGTCAGAATATGAAAAAGCATTAGAAAATGCCCGAAAAGTACTAGAGGATGATCATGTCACACAATCGCAAATCGATGCCGCATTATCCTCGCTCGAAAATGCACAGAAACAGCTAGAATTAAAGAAACAAGAACTACCTAAAACAGCTACCAATACTACTAATTGGTTACTACTTGGGGTGGTATTGCTATTAGTTGGTCTTGCTCTATTTATCGGGCAGAAGCGTAAAGTGAATACTAAAGATATTTAATAATCAAGCTTAAAGGATTTGTGGGGGTTTTTGGGGACGGTTCTCGTGAAGAACCGTCTCTCTTTTTTCCATTAGAGGGTACAGCTGAAAGTTTTCTATCAGTTGTACCCTTTTTCTATAGAGAGAACTTGGTTATGGGGACAGTCCTTAAGCTGCTTTTTTATGTAAGTGAACTGTAAGAACTGTTCTTCATTACCCTATCTTGTTCATTAAAACATGTGTTAACTGTTCTTCCGCACAATAAAATCCAAATTGTTTTTTACCTTTATTAATTTCTTTCAAAACCTCTGATAATTTTCGTGTTGCTTGCTGCTCATCCCCCTTTATTTTAGCGAGAATGGCTTCACTTCTTTTATAGCTTAGCGGCTCGATTGGACTAAATAACTGATGAAATGCATCTATACGTGCCTCATCATGTTCTCCCTTTAGAACTAAATCGATCTGCCGAATATGATTGATAAATTGTAACGCAAATTTATTTTGCTTTGTTACAGGTAATTGCTTATAAGGTTCAATGATGGCTGAAGCATTTTCATACCCTTCCTTAAGAAGCGTGTAATAAAAAAGAATATAGCCTACCGTAACATTTTCAACAGTCGGCTTTAATGCTTTCGCTCTTTCGATTAAATCCTCAGACCAGTTTGATGGATGAATCGGCGAATTCATTTCCTTAATCAATAATAGAATCGTTAACAATTCTTCCGTTTCTTTTCCACCTTTCGATAGCTCTAGTAATACACGTCCATCTGATTTTAGAGCCCCTTGCTGGTAAGGTAAAATCGTAGCGAAGAAAATGACGAAATTAAATATTCCAAAGTATGTAAACATGTCGATATCACTTGATATACCAACAAGTAAACTAATGATGGCTGCCACAATAGAAAAGATTGGACCACCAACAACAAACAGCTTATGCTGCTTGGCAATAGATGTTAGGTCACTGGACTTAGGTGCACAGCTCGCTACTCCACCAAACAAAAACCAATTGTCATTACGTTTAATACGGAAACGATCCGTATGTTCAAATGTGATTGGACCAATCGTTAAATAATTAAAGCGGTACCCAGCACTGATTGCAAACAATGCATGACCTAACTCGTGGATAAACAGTGTCAATAATAACAGAATGAAAAATAAACCTATTAAATTAGCTTCCGTAGCAATATTCGTAAAATTAAATAGACCAATAACGATTGCTATAATAGCTGTTAAACCTAAAGGCTTGGTGATCGTTCGCATCTTGTTTTCTCTCCCTTTTTCCCATTACTAGTAATACGGATAAAGGAATAAATTGTTTCAAATTTTTCGTAAATTGCTTTAAAGTGGGGAATCGACAAAAAAATGTGAAGTATTGTATGTAAAGTAATAGGAAGTTTTGTTATTGCACTAACGAAGCAGGAAAAAAATTAGAGGACGTACAATTTATTAAAGATGGAAAATATTGAGCGACTTAGGTAGGTGAGATGATATGTCAAAATATATTCGTATTTTTTGCTTAACTGTATTTTTAAGTGGATTCCTTTTTTTCATATTTGGTTCCATTTTTATGAGTGGTGGTGACCCAGCGGAGGAAGCAGTATATACAATTGGAATGATTATTATTATCCTTCTTTCTTTTTTGATTACTCAAATTTTCTATTTAATTCACTTATTTAATAAAAAGTTGTGATATTAACTAAATAATAAAGAGGTTATAGGATGAAACAGTTTAAACTAAAGATCATGAAACAGTTCTGGCATTGTTCAGATATTCCAGAAGAAGATCTATGTTCACACGGTGAAATATCTTTACATGTTAACGATACAATTATTACCCAATCAGGCGTAGGGGAAGAATGGGGAATTAGTGAATCAGCATTAGCCTTATTAAGAACAATCGACAATGATTATGATAGTGACCCTGTTAATGAGGAAGGGTTAATTCTCCATGGATGTGGTGCAATTTTAATGACAGGTTGTCCCATTTCAATACATTGGACAGTGAAACATTGTGATGACCATGTCTTTCTATCAGATTTTGTGAAAGTTACTACAACTAACCAAGAATCAGGGAGCATCTATTATCCAGGCCTAAAGGTCAAATTGAGTAAAACCGAATATAAAGATCAAGTTGTTCAATTTGCCATCCAGGCTAAAAATTTCTACAAGTCCTCAAAAGAAAAACAATTCTTTGATGACTTCGATAGAGAAATGTATGATGATTTTTGGCGTGAATACAATGCTTTGTTAGAACGTAATTTACTCAGTTAGGATTATGATTTTATTATGCTGCTAACGGTCATTTTGTTTGGTGAAAAGGATGATGACAATGCCTTGTGTACACGAGTTTGGAATACTTGATGACAATGACAAGCAAGAAAATTACATAGATTATGAACCGCAAAAATACAACTGTATTTCTGTACATGATGACATAATTGAGTGTTTAGTCGACCGGTTATCGAACATGAAAACATACTATCATTCATTCAATAGACAAAATATTGGTTTAGCATATTATGGAATTACGATTATTCCACCTGAATCATTATTATTCTTTTATGATGTTGTCACATCTTCAAAGTACATAGCAAAATCTATTGAACTTCAAGAACTGGCTTCAATCATTACGCAGGCAATAGAAGGTGAAAAATATATTATCCATTTTGGAATTTGAACCTAATGCAAATTTGTCGTTCTTTAATAAAAGAAATGCACTTCCATTTCATAAAAATGGGTAGCGATACTTCAATAAAGAGGTATTGCATTTTTTTTGAACGAAGAAGTAGGTTAGTGTGAAAAAATATTAATCATTTACTTGGTTTTAAGGTTAATATTGAGGAAAAGCTATTTTTCTAGTGAGGGAATATATAATGAGTAATTATCAAGAAGGTTATTTATGTAGATGTTGTGGAAAGTATCACACTGAACTTCCAATGAGTTATGGAAGTCCAGTTCCTGATTATTGTTACGACGTACCATCAGAGGAACAAGAACACCGGATAAAGATGAACGAAGATTTGTGCATTATTGACGATGAGTATTTTTTTATTCGTGGATGTATTGAAATTCCCGTAATAGATGGAGAGGGTCCATTTATTTGGGATGTCTGGGTTTCATTAAGCAAAGGAAATTTTGATAAAACTAATGAATTTTTGGAAGTGGAAGGAAGAGAACAACAACTAGAGCCGATGTTTGGCTGGTTATCAACTTCAATTCCTTGCTATCCTGAAACAATAAATTTAAAAACAATGGTCCATACTCGTTCCGTTGGAGTACGTCCTTATATCGAGTTAGAACCGACTGAACACCCATTAGCTATAGAACAAAGAGAAGGTATAACAATAGAACGTATAAAGCAGATTGCAGAAGAACTATGTGATGAAGCGGAACAATAATAACTTTTCTAGTTGAACTAACAGATGCTTATGCTGAAAAATAGGGCTGCTCCGGCAATCCTTTTTCAAATTCGACGATTAAGTCAGGTAAGCACAAGAAGGAATTTATTAATGGAATATTATTATGTTTTGAATTAATTTTTACTTTAAAGCGAGGATTTTAAATGGCAAAGAAACCTTATGGGGAACACTGGAAAGATATAAAAGGGTACAGGGTAATAGAAGGAAACGATGTATATCATCATTATTTTGGTGGACAAGATTGTGATTTGCCTGTTTGTAAATTATGCGGGGAGAAGATGCATTTAATATTTTGTTTTGATTTAAAAGATGAAAGGCTATCCGAAATAAAAACTGAAAAACTAAATACTTTACCTTTAGTTTCTTGCTTGAATTGCTCAATGGTGTGGGAGACCCAATATTTTCAGTTAAGTAATGGAGGTAAATCCATTCAAGTAATAAGTCAGGAAAATACAGAGGAATGGATTCAAGATGAGGAAGATAGGCTACCTGTACCACTTCCAAAGACAAATGTAAAGCTAATTGAAATGAAAGCCGAAGATATTCCAATCAATGAGGATAATTATGATACAGCATTTGATTTATTTGGTTCGGAATATTTATGTCGACTTTTGGGGGCACCTTTGTATAATGAAGTTCCTGAAGAATTAGAGTGTCCAATTTGCAACCAAGAAATGAAATACATTGCCACAGTTACACAAGACTTTGGGGAACGGGAACTTATTTCGGTTGTGGATTTTCAATTAGGTGAGATGAATATTTACTTTCATTTATGCAAAGATTGTTTAGTTATTAAATCTCATATAAAAGGAACATAAAAAATATTGGGCATTTTCGTAGATTAATATAAGGCTGTTAATTCAGCCAGCCCTTTATATATATTCCAGGGGATAAAATACCTAAGGGAAAATTTAGAAATATAGTATCCTTAGGGTCAGTCATTTGTCTGTTTTCTTTATAATTTTTGGATGTTTTTTCAATAATTATATAGGTAATACCAACTAAGGTTGATAAAAGTAGTAATTTTAGATAGTAATTTAAACGTAGTTATCACTTAAATAATCTAATATAGATGAATAAATTAAAGCAGCAATACCAATTAAAATGTATTTAAATTTAACTACCTCCTCAATTAGTTGAAATTATTTTTATGTTAAACATTTTTATCGTTTATATGAGCTAGGTCTTAAATAAACTGGAACAGGTGCGTTATGGTTTTTAGCTAATAGTAGAAAGCAATCTATATTTCTAATGCTAAATTCTCTATACATCATAATAAAAAAACTAAATAACACTCCTTTTAAATACTTGCTAATATATTAGATATCTAACACATTAGTGGGTGATTTTTTGTCTTATTTCATTAACAAAATATCATTTTTGCATTTAATTATCCTTTGTTAAACCTTCAGCGATATATTCAAACATCTTGTTCATTATAAGAGGAAAAACCTCATCTTCAAACTCTTCTTTGTGTAACCGCATCATCAATGTGGCTTGTATAATTCCCACAATAATTTCTGGGTTCTCCTTTGAAATAATCCCACGGTTTATTAAGGTATCTATTGTATCTTTCCCTTTCTTCATATGTGCCTTTGAAAACTCATCCATTTCATTTGGTAACTTTCTCATTAACCTTTCAAGGTCCTCACCTTGGAATACTCTTTGGAGAAAAGGGTTCTCATCCACTAGCTGAAAAGATTTTTTAAAAAAGGAGGACAGTAACTCTTTGGGAGGCAAGTCATCTCGTGAAAGCTCCTTTAATGCTGCGCCACGGACTGCTTCTTCATTTCTTAATATATCGAAATATAATGCTTCCTTTGAATCATAGAACTTATAAAAAGATCCTTTAGCAATACCAGTAGCTTGAACAATATCGTCTATGCTTGTTTTAGCCAGTCCTAACTGGCTAAAAAGATCTTTACCTTTAAGTAACAATAATTTTCGAATCTGTTCTTTTTCTTTGTCAGTAAACTTAGGCATTTTTAACTCTCCTTCATTTTATATGACCAAATGTAGATTTTTAGTCATATAGGTAGTATACTTTTTTAAAAGGGAATTGTAAATACACACCCTTTTTATGACTATATAATCATAAATAGTCATATTATTCCGTTTGGAAAATTCTAATTAAAGGAAGAAACTTACCATGGACATTAACGTAGAAAATTCAGTATACCCATTTGAGGGTTTAAAAAATTTTCGTGATATCGGAGGTCTTTCTACTACAGAAGGTTACAAAATGAAAACCGGATTATTTTATCGTTCTGAAGATTTATCACGATTATCCAATAAGGACATTGAATTAATTAAGGATTTAAACATAACAACAATTTTTGATTTACGTACTTCAACTGAACAAAAATCAAAACCTAATAAACTTAATGATTTATCAATTAAAGTACACAATCTTTCAATACATGACAAAAGCAAAGAATTTTCAAAAATAGAATTTATTAAATTCCTTTTTAGCAATTCAAATACTATTGATTTTGAACAGATGATGCATGAAACCTATCACTATATGGCTCTTGAATGCCATAATCAAATAAGGGAAATTCTAACCAAAATATTAACAAATAGCAATTCAACGTTAATTCATTGTACTGGTGGTAAAGATCGCACAGGCTTTGTTGCGGCCATAATTCAGTTAGTAGCTGGAATTTCTTATAATGATGTTATGCAACACTATTTAGAATCCAATAATCGAATTGGTGATCGTATGAAGAAAGCTGAACGTTTTTTCCGATTTATGAGTTTATATAGAGTATCACCTGAAAAAATTAAACCCTTACTTGAAGTGAGGAAGGAATATTTAGAAGGAGCACTAAGCTTAATCTTCACTAAATATGGAACGATTGATTCTTATATTATTGATGGTTGTGGAATCACTAAGGAACAGCTAGAAAGACTAAGAATACACTTACTTGATAATAGCATCTAAAAAACAAAAATTAAGTTTCTTATTCTACTAGCACCAATTCTCGAGTTGACTATTTACTGAATCCTTTTAAAAGAAATAACCTCTCTGAATTACACATAATTAGGAAATTTATGAGAGGTTTTTATATGCTTTTATTCGAAAAATATGAATTAATAAAAAAGCTCCAGGCTACAAATTAGTAGTATTATGCGAAACAAGGATAAAGTAAAAAACTATTGACTAGCACCTAAGGTACTAGCTAATGTTTTTGTGAGAGGTGATATTTATGTTAATTAATGAGGTTAGTAAAGTAACAAATTTTACTAAAAAAGCTATTGAGTATTACATAGAACAAAAATTAGTATTCCCCAATATTTTAGACAACGGTTACCGTGATTTCAGCGAAAATGATATAGATTGGTTTAAATTAAATATATATATCTAAAAGGTGGTAATATTGTGCTAGATTACATTTGGTTAAATGATAGATCGCCCATCTTAAAACAAACTCGAAGGCACTTTAAATCTGCCGCAATATTACTCCATCCTTTTGTCCAAATGCCTTCAGGGTGGGAGAAAACAGTGAGAAAGACTTCCTACGAACACATCTATCCAAGTGATGAAGAGATTTTAACGATTGGGAAGCCCATTTCTTGGCAGGAAATAATGTCTAGTTGTAGTTTAATTTCTTACAATGAGCTAGCGATAGCCTTAAAGGCCTCTATCAGTGCTCTCAGGAAGGAATTTAAAAGAGAGGATTTAGCAAATAAGCTAAATTCAAATCTTAATCAAGACCTTTTTTATCCTACAGAAGATAGTACATCATTGTTTTTGTTGGATCGTTTAATGAAAATCATTGGCTCAAAAGGAGCAAATCAATTATATTTCTCAGCACCAATCTTTGAGAACTGTGGATTTTTAGATATACATGATACGGCTCCTTTAGACATATGTAACCTTTCGTGTAATGAGTTAATTGTGACCGATGAAAATATGGATTATGCTTTTATGAGCTTGTATGATTCTTTTATAACCTTGTTGCTTGCAAAGGAAGAGAGTATTGAACATATTGTTCAATCGATGAATTTCGAAGCTATACTATGTGACCAAAGGACGTTTATTAACTGGTATTCTAAATAAGAAAATAACATTAAAATTTAACAGAGCAATACAAAAAAGGTACAGCTGAACATTATCAATTGGCTGTGCCTTTTTTAGTAAGTAGAAGTTAGGGACGGCTCCCACGCTTTTTTTATTTTATCCAGTAGCAAAAGAAAGAACGCCCCCAATTTCTCCCCAGTTTCCCACCGACTTCCTCACCCTATTGCTTCGTTCGCTACATACTTTTGCTGTCATTTCGAACAATACCTATGAGAGGTAAGCTCCTCTCAAACCATTTGGGAAAGGATGAAATGAATGGCTAAGCATAAGAAACAAAAAAACTCGAAGCATAGACCAAAGCAAAAAACATCTGGTTCTGCAAATGGTAGGAACGGTTATCATTAAATAGAAAAGGGAGTGGAGGATGGTTCTCACGCTTTATTGTAGGTGGAAATGAAGCGGAAGAGCCGTCCTTATTCTCCCTCTGTAGATTTATTTCTTGGATTTAAAAGCTTTACCATTATTAGTACTAGATCCTCCAGCTTGAGTTAGGGCATTGAATCATGCCCTTTCCTCTTAAAGGAGTTACTTCATCTTATCCCCAAAATGGACTTTTTCAGAATCTCGATACCGCCCTATTGTTAAAAGGCAAAAGTGGAAGGAATCTTCTTTTGTTTTTAGTTGTATTTAAAGAGACAAATGGTTTTAAATCATGCTTATGAAGGTTTCTTGCAATTTGTCGAAAGCGAATGCTGTTTTCATTTGTCGGATCAAAAGCGATAGGTGTGCCTTTATGGTTTGATTGGATAATCATTAAATCGTTTGTAATGATTCCAAGGCAAGGAACGTGTAATCTATCGATAATTTGTTCATTATCTAAAAGGCCAAGCTTTTTATTCTTGGTCGTATAATCCATATTAATGATCAATTTTGCGTTTCTAATGTTCATTTCTTCTAAGAGCCCGAGTACACGATCGGCATCTTGGACGGAAACAGCTGTAGTATTCGTTAGAACAATGATTTCATCTGCTGCCTCAACTGCAGTTTTAAATCCAATCTCGATTCCGGCGGGAGAGTCAATGAGAACATAATCATACGCTTCAGAAATGCTATTTTTTATAATTTCAGTAAATTTCCAGGGCTCTAAGCTAGTGTGTGAGTATAATTTGCTTCCAGGCAGTAATGTCAGATTAGATAAACTTTTATGCTTGATGACGACTTGATCTAAAGAGCATTTCCCGTTTATGAAATCACTTATATCATAAATTACTCTGTTAGTTAGCCCGAGTGCAATATCTAAATTTCTTAATCCAAAGTCTGCGTCAACTAAGCACACCTTTTGTCCGAGAAGGGCAAGGGATACCCCTAAGTTGGATGTTACGGTTGTTTTTCCAACACCACCTTTTCCTGAAGTGATTGTAATAATTCTAGCCATACATGTTTACCTCCATTTAACGATTATGCAGAAGATTGAAATGAATCGGTTAGCAAGTCATATTTTTGTTATTTGATTATGTTTTAAAGAATTTTTAAGCCGAATACTTAATTGATTTTGACGTTTCTTTCTTTTTCTACTGTGAATGATTGTAAAAGAAACAAAAATGCAAATAATGATAAAAAGAAGAAGCAAATTGACATCCCTCTCTTTCCTTTGTTTATTGCGAAAGGTGATTTATCTACTTAAGTCATTATTTATTTTTATGTATGAATTACCCAGAAATAGTAATATTTTCACATCCTGGTTACGAAGAAATCTTGTGAAGATTTAATCTTACCTAATTTCCCTATACAAAAACTATACAATTGCCCCGAAATGTGTCTTTTTACATATGAATTAATTGAGTACTTCCCAATTTTCACTGCCGTACTTAGGACAATAGACTTTTATGAAAAAGGATAATCGTCCCATTTACTTCTTGTGCGCATTAGCACCTATATCGATAACAAAATAATGTTATTCATAAAAACCACTACAGAGATTTCCAAACAAATATAAAAAACAATCCGAACACCATAGATGAAATTTATGCTCTAAAGATTAGGGCATTCACTTGTAGCAAGTGTTGTTAGCTGAGTCTAAATCAACTAGCAATTTAAATTGTTTGAAACCTTCTTTAACCGCAACAGAGCATAAATAATCTCACAAGAAGGGATAGTAATAAAAAAGGTTGGAAGCTTTAGGAACGTTTCAATGATTCCATGTGAGGTGCAGCATATTGATGAAGAGTGTAAGGATATTTTTTCGTGACTGGAAGACGATTGCGACGAATTGGGTGGCGGCTGTTTTAATTGGAGGCTTAATTTTTTTACCTTCCTTATATGCATGGTTAAATATTGAGGCTTCTTGGGATCCGTATGGTCAGACGAATCAGCTCCCGATTGGGGTTGTGAATGAGGATAAAGGGGGAACGATTCGTGATAGGGACATTGATGTTGGAAGTGAAGTCGTTGAAAGCTTGAAGAACAATGATAGCCTTGATTGGCACTTCACGAGTCGGAGCAAGGCTTTAGATAGACTCGAATATGGTGATTATTATGCTGTTGTCATCATTCCGGAAAATTTCTCTGCACAGCTTGCTACAGTTCTTAACGATGAGCCGAAAAAGGCTGAAATCGAATACTACGTAAACGAAAAGGTAAATGCGATTTCCCCGAAAATTACCGAGAAGGGGGCTTCGGCAATTGTTGAACAAATTACAGGTGAATTTATTTCTGAAGTAAATGGGACTATTTTTAGCCTTTTTAATGAGATTGGCGTGACGCTTGAAAAGGATCAATCTGATATCGAACGATTTGAGGGATATGTCTTTCAGCTTGAAGAACGATTGCCTGAAATCAATCGGCTTGTATCAGATGCTTACGACGAATCAAAGGATGGACAAGCACTTTTGAATAAGGCTGGCCAAATGCTTCCGAAGGCAACGGAGGTTGTGGGAGGTAGCCTACATACGATTGATGAAACAACCAAATTGCTTCAAGCAGCAGAGGAAAGACTTAATCAGCTCGCCCCAAAGGTTGAAGCAGATTTAAAAAGGGCACAGCAAATCGCACATGATATCAATGAGTTTACTTCAGGCCTGCAAGGAAAAGACATCGATATGAGCACAGGTCAGGAGTTAGCCAAGCGGCTGGATGACCGAGTACAAGAGTCTATCGAGCGAATTGGAGCTGTTGAAGCCGCAATTAAGCAACTTCAAGAGCAAAACCGGGAGCAGCAGGAAGAGGGCGAAGCGAATAACGAGTCAAGTGACCAATTAAACCAGGCATTAAATGATTTACAGTCGTTGAAGACTGCACTGCAATTGATTCAAACAGAAAGCAATGATATCAAAGGCTTTCTTACTGACAAACAAACAGTAATCGACCAGTTCATCACAAATCTGAATGAAAAATCAAAGCAAACCGCAACACAAATTGACGCCTTTTTAAAGGAATATCTTGAAACGATAGAGCCAAGGGTATTAGCAGAGGTTAGCTCAGCAAAAAAGACAATGGCAGATGCACGAGCACTATTAGTTGAGGCGCAAAAAACGATCCCTGCTGTCGATAAGCTTATTTCCAATACGAAGGGAACATTATCAGAAGGGCAGACATTATTAGTCGATGTTTTAAATGAGTACCCATATGTAAATGCGAAGGTGAATGAGTTAGCCGATCGGATTCGTGAATTTCAAAAGGATGCTGATTTACGGAGTATTATCGATCTTTTAAAAAATGATCCAGGTGCTGAAAAGGGCTTTTTTGCAGAGCCTGTCGTTCTAAATAAAAATAGTATGTTCCCGATTGAAAACTATGGAACAGGGATGACTCCATTTTATACAGTATTATCGTTATGGGTTGGTGCATTGCTACTCGTTTCCTTGCTAACAACAGAGGTACATCATCATGAAGACTATACAGAAAGACAAATCTATTATGGCAAGCTTCTAACTTTTGTCAGTATTGGGCTAGCACAAACACTCATCGTAACGATTGGTGACATCTTTATTTTAAAGGTAAACATCGTCCATCCGCTTCAATTTGTCCTATTTGGCTTATTGATTAGCGCTGTGTTTATGACGATTGTGTACACACTTGTTTCCGTCCTTGGTAATGTTGGAAAAGCTGTTGCGATCGTATTTCTTGTCTTACAAATCGCCGGTTCAGGTGGGACATATCCAATTGCATTATTACCGAAGTTTTTTCAAACAATAAGTCCGTTTCTGCCTTTTACGTATGGTGTCGATCTCATGCGTGAAGCAGTTGGCGGCATTGTTCCTGAACGGGTGATGAGGGATGTCCTATTTCTAGTATTATTCGGTGTTCTCTTTCTCATCATCGGTACATTCTTAAAGAAGCTTTTAAACAAGTCGGTCAAACGAATTATGAAGAAATCAGAGGAGTCAGGGTTGTTTCATTAGTGTCGAATGACAGCTCTATCCTTCACTAGAAAAGGATACAAAGGAGCGGTTCTCTTAAAGTGGAAAAATGAGAACCGTCCCTAGCATCCTTTTACACCTTTATAAAGGTCTTCAGTTTTAGGATTGTAACAAATTAACTTATATTACTTAATAAAGCGTTTTAATAGCGAGAGAACACGTTATCAATTACTCTTTATTA
>NZ_CADEPK010000213.1 GCF_902829255.1 Metabacillus niabensis
CGATACTATAGTAAATAGGTATCGCTTTTTTATTTTCCAAAAGATTCAGTTTTGCTGATAAAAGTGAAACTTTTTTTAAAAATTTTCGTTAATAGTTATAGAAGTGAAAGGTAAGGCTAGTTTTATTTTATCAGGAATGTTTCTAAATGCCTTTTATAACCCTGATTTTATTTATTAATAATTTTGCTAACTGCATCCTTTGCATATTATTTCTGTAAAAGTTAGTTAAATCATAATTTGATTGGTCTAGTCACTATCCATTAATTAGCTTTCTGACGTATTACACTAAAGTGGTGGAATTTTAAAGCAGCAGAGACGAGGTATAAGATGATAAGAAGTAAATTAGCAATACTTAGTTCGTTTATTATTTTAGCTATATGTATGTATTTATCTTTCCCTTTTCCTAATAATGTAACACTTGGAGCTCATTCTACATTCATGTCTTTCCCAATTAGCGATTTAAATGGGTATATTTGGCTCGGTGTAGTTGGCACGGTATTATTTATAGTGGCATTGATTTTACTTATCGTTGGGATTAAGAAGTATTATTTTAGAACAATAGTTGCAGTTCTAATTATATATTCAATTTTACCAACTTTCCTAATTTCGTTGTACCAAGAAACATTTGCAAACGGCATTCAATCTATTTCTTATGATGGTAATGGAAATTGCAATTTTGAGGATGTGAGTGAAGACATAATAAATGGAGAATGTAATCTTGTATTACATAATCATAGCAATGAAGCTGTAACATTTGAATTAGAATTTTTAGATTCTTTTCCTACGGAAGACGAATTGCAAGTGGAGTCACTTATGAATATAGCTGGTCCATATAGAATTACAATAGAAGCTAATCAAAAAAAATCCATTCATTTGAAGAAATTACTCGACTTATCAGATACTCCAAAACATATTGATAGAGGCTCATCGAATAATATTCATTTTAAGTTAATAGACGGAGAGACTACACGGATTTTATAGTTGGGATTGTTTCGTTTGAAATTTATGTGATTGTTAAATAAAACGGAGGAATTAAAATGAAAGATAAGTTAAGAAAATCATCATCAGATAAGTCGATAAGTGGTGTTTGCGGTGGTATAGCTGAGTATTTTGGTATATCATCTTTGGCTGTTAGATTAATTTTCATTTTTTTACCTGCTAATATTCTTATATATTTAATACTTACTAATACAATGTCTGAAAACCCCCCGTCATTATAATTTTTTTCAAAAAACGAGAAATAATTCTTCAGTAAAGTGGATCGAGTTTCTTATTGAAAAACGTTTGTGCTGTATAGTGCAAAACGACAAGGAATATCACAAAAAGCATGTCTATAAAATGTGAATTTGACGATTCTTTTGGAAGGCTTGCAATCAACGGCGATAATAGGCTCGGTTATTTTACAAAAGGAGAGCCACTTATCATAACTTTAGTCAACCAAAAAATCTACCTATTGATTAATTGGAGTTTTACAACTGGATTTACTGATAATAAAAATTGGTTGAAGTATAT
>NZ_CADEPK010000214.1 GCF_902829255.1 Metabacillus niabensis
GTATTTATACTCACACATTAAAATCACCCTAATTTTCATGTAGATATTTTAACCTATAAATTTTCTTTATCATCTATGAAAAAAGTCCGCTTTTTTATCTCTTTTTTATGGTAATCTATTAAAAAGTAAATCTATTAGGTGATAGGAGAAGAAGATGAAAAAGATTATTGGCTTTATTTTATTTACTGTATTTTTTTATTTATCTTTTCAAGTGAATTCTACCTATGCAGCTGAAATCGATCGGATTAATGGTAACGATCGCTATCAAACTGCCGTAGAAATCTCCCAGGCTGGCTGGCAGAAATCGAGTACAGTCATTCTTGCCAAAGGAAGTGATTTTCCTGATGCTTTAGCAGGAGGACCGCTCGCCTATTCCTTAAACGCCCCAATCTTGCTTACGAATGATAAAGGCTTACCAAACGTAACAAAGCAGGAAATTATTAGATTAGGAGCAACGAAGGTCATTTTATTAGGAAGTGAAGGAGCTATTTCAAAAACGATTCAAGATTCCCTGGAAAGCATGGGACTAACAATCGAGCGAATTGGTGGAAAAACTCGTTTTGAAACAGCAGCAAATATTGCGAAGCGACTCCCTTCGAAGCAAGCCATTGTTGTTAACGGGAGAAATTTTCCTGATGCATTAGCTGTTGCACCATATGCAGCTAAGAATGGCTTACCGATCCTATTAACGGATAAAGACTCTATTCCAAGTGCATCACTGACAATTGCCAATGGAAAATCGAATACGATTATTGTTGGGTTGGAAGGAGCAGTTAGTCGTACAGTAGAAGGAAAACTGAAAAACCCTGTGAGATATGGGGGAAGCACTCGATATGCAACAAATAAAGTTTTAACCGAAAAGCTACCAATGAATGCAAGTAAGGCCTATATTGCAACTGGTGAAAACTTCGCCGATGCATTAACAGGTTCCGTTCTAGCAGCAAAAAACGATGCAAATATCTTACTTGTCCAGCAAGCTAATGTTCCGTCAGCTATCCAATCAGTCACTTCGAAATATAACCAATTCACAATTTTCGGAGGAACAGTCGCAGTAAGTGACGGAGTAAAACGGATTCTATCAGGAGAAAGCACCGAATTTATTCTGCAAAATATTGCAATCGGTGACACAGAGCAGCACGTCGTAGCTCAGCTTGGACAACCTGCTCGGAAGGACTTAAGCCGCCAGGGATTTTATTGGTCAATCTATAACAAGGATTATAAAAAATACATCCAAGTAGGAATCCAAAACGGAAAAGTAGTCGCGATTTATAGTAACTCAAATAGCTGGACATCAAAATCAGGCATTAAAATCGGCCTAACTAAAAGTCAGGCTGTAGCAAAGCTTAATGCGATCGGCGAAGCATCCGATTTCAACGAATACACTGATTACACAACCTATTACATTGACGATAAAAACTATGATGCAACTGTATACTATGATCAACATGATAATAATATGGTAGCAGCTGTTCTGTTAACTGCTCCAGCCTATACGCCATATACTGGTTCTTATGCTGACGTAACTGAATCAAGCGATGCAACAAAACGAACACAGCTACGCAACAGCTTCGAAAAGCAAGAATGGGACATTACAAACGCATATCGTGTAAGATACGGAAAACAACCACTCACATGGGATAGCAAGGCCGGATTAACAGCAAGAAATCACAGTCAGGATATGATTAACCGCTCCTTCTTCGACCACGAAAACCCAGATGGAGAATGGCCAATCGATCGCATGCTAGCAGATGATATCGATCTAAGTGTCGCAGGAGAAAACATCGCAGCCGGCTACTTTGATCCAATCGAAGTCCACGATGGCTGGGTCAATTCCCTCGGACACCGAGTGAATCTGTTAGAACCTGAATACAGTCATTTAGGTGTTGGTGTGGCGATTGATGATACGTATGTTTATTATACGCAGAATTTTTTTGCGCGATGAGTGGGAGAAATGAAGAACTTGATAAACGTGTAAAACCTCACTAAATATATAGTGAGGTTTTACTATTTAGACTCTTTATAGTTTGTACTGCTTTTCAAAATAATCCTGATACTCTCCGCTTATGATTTGCTCCCACCAGTCTTTGTTATCAAGATACCATTGAATGGTTTGGGCAATTCCTGTTTCAAAATTGTAGGTAGGTTTCCAGCCTAGGTTTTCTAACTTAGTTGGGTCAATGGCATAACGCTTGTCGTGTCCTAAACGATCCGTTACAAATTCGATTAAATCCTCGGATTTGCCAAGAGTATGAATAATCGTTTTCACCACTTCAAGATTCGTACGTTCATTATGACCACCTACGTTATAAACCTCTCCATTTTTACCTTTATGCAAAACTAGCTCAATTGCTGCACAATGGTCTAAGACATGTAGCCAATCACGGATATTTTTGCCGTCGCCGTAGACAGGGATTTTTTGATTGTTCATTGCCCTAGTAATGGTTAGAGGGATCAATTTCTCCGGAAATTGATAAGGACCATAATTATTAGAACATCGGATAATATTCATTGGAAGTCCATATGTTTGATGATAGGCTCTAACGAGTAAATCAGCCGAGGCTTTACTCGCACTGTAAGGACTGTTTGGCTGTAATGGATTATCTTCTGTAAAAAATGAGCTTGAATCAAGACCTAGCTCTCCATATACTTCATCTGTTGATATTTGAATAAATTTTTTAACCCGTGTCTTTTTCGTTACATCTACTAATACTTGTGTACCTAATACGTTTGTATGTATGAAAATTTCCGGATCGGTAATTGACCGATCAACATGACTCTCTGCAGCAAAATGTACAACATAATCAAACTTTTCCTTTTCAAAGATTGCAAAAATCTCCTGACGATCAAGGACATTTGCTTTTATAAAGTTGTAATTCTCTTTCTTCTCAATATCCTTATGCTTCGTTAAGTCCCCAGCATAAGTTAATGCATCGAGATTGTAGATAGCGTACTTAGGATATTTGTTGATCATATAGTGTACGAAGTTACCGCCAATAAAGCCTGAGCCTCCGGTGATGAGTAGTTTTGTTGTTGGCATGATTGGACCTCTTGATTTTGGGATTTAAGTAGGTTAAAAAACTCGTAAAATGAAACGTAAATTCCAACTATTCTTCATAAATAAAAATAGGCATATCTGTTAAATTAATCGATTTTCCATTAATCGGGACTTTCTTACCAATTACAGAATATGATTCTCCTTTTATAAACTCAGAAGGTAGATTATATTTTACTTTAGTGTTAGTAGTCCATAAAGCAAGACCTTTCTTACCCTTTGATGAAATAAAAGAAAGAACATAAACCTCATTTTTATACTTAAAATCAAGTATCTGTGCACCCAATAACCTAGAAATAATATTTTTATATACTTCACCAGGTAACAATAAATTACTTTGATTCTCTAAATTAATTAATCGAATTTTAGATGCTGGATAATCTAACCCATAAAAATAGGCTCGTTCTACCCTCATACCAATATTTAACAATAGAGAGCGTGACAAATATGATGCTCCTAATTTATCAGGCATTTGCTTTGATTCAATTAACTTTCCATTAGAATTATATTTTACCCAAGTGAACTCAGTATTCCAAATTGGAAGATCCTCTACATTATTTTTTTTCATAATATTTTTATATTTTGATATTAATGAGATCATCTCCTCGGGTTCGGACGGATAAACATAAAGATGAACACCAATTATATCTACGTATTTACCACCGCCAGATTCTAAAAATTGATCTAAAAATTCAACGCCCATCGTTTTTCCTGTTGGACTTGGGCTTACTATCTTAATTTCAGAATCAATGCTTTTTAAAATATGGTTTGCTTCCTTCGTTAAAGTGACTAATTCATTTATAGAACCCGAATAGAAATCATTTAAATTAGGCTCATTCCAAATTTCATAATATTTAATCTTACCTTTATATCGTTCACCTAGGACTTTAACAAAGCTTTTCCAGTCCTCAATATCCCTTGGGGGAATAGAATTATAATTTTCACCGTAATTTGAAGAAGATTTACCATCAGTACTCCAATTTGGAGGTTGCCCTAGGGTCAATAATATATCTTGATTTTGCTTCACCGCATTATTCACTAAATTATCTAATCTATTAAAATCAAAATTCCCTTTTTGCTTCTCTATGTGTCTCCAATTAGTTTTAGTGTCCCATAACCTCACTGCACCATAACCTAAATTATGAGTAGGAGTATTTATGTCCCTTACATGCATTCCAAAAAAGCTCGATTCTACAACCTCTACTTTTGCTGTACCACAACCAACTAATAGAAAAAGAACAACTATTACTTTTATAAAAAAATACAATTTTAATTTCATACTGTCATCAAATTCCTACCTATAAGTTTATCCATAATTAGTAATTTCATGTGCTAAAACAACTTCCTATCTATATTGATGTTTAGTTTAAATAGATTACTTTATCATCTTTTATTATAATAATCTAATTATGCTTTCAACAATCTCACTTAATGAACTTCTTTTAATAGAATTATTTCTTTTAGGAATTTGTAAATTACTTAACTTTTGAAAATCATACCAAGAAATTGTTTGAGCTAAGTTATGCTTAACTAGATAATGAATTGTATTATCATCCTCTGTAAATCCATCTCTTTTAATAATTAATAAAGGTGTTCCAGCTATTACAGCTTCACTAACTGTACCCCAACCAGCTTTAGTAATGACCAAATCACATGCTGCAATATAATTTTGAGTTTCTTGATAGTCTTTGGGAATTTTAGTAACGTTCGGGAGAGTAATGTTAATATTTGAAGAAACTATATAATGGGTATTTGGATTTCGCCATAATCGATATTGTTGAAGTTCATGTAAATCAACTTTCATTCCCAAGCCTACGAATACGACTTGATTTTTTAAACCAACACTTCTTCTTATATAATTAGCTTCATCCATATTAATTTCCCTAGAATAGAAGCCAAATTGATGTGCAAAAATTCGTGACCATTCAGGTTCATTGCATCCTGCTAGTTTAAAAAAGTAGTCCATCTTCTCATAATAACTTCTTAATTGTTCTACTAGTTCTTGAGGTACTAATTTTTGAAATGCTGTATACCATGTAAAGTTTGTTATCCCTACCGATATAACCCCTAACTGATTGGCTACTTCAAACGCTACAGGGGATATATCTGATATTATTAAATCTATATTTTCGTGTTCCAGTCTTTTTTTCTCTAGGGCAACCATTCCTGGGATATTTTTCAAATACTTCCTTAATTCAGACTCTTGTTTAGCTAAATCTGGTTGGACTGACTCTTCTTTTAAAGAATATCCAATATCTGTCGAATACTTATAAAAGGAGATATTCCTGTAAGGTAAAGACTCCTTAATAAATTGATGTGCATATTCGTTAACAATTTCAATTTGAATATTTGGAAACATACTTATTAGCTTACGAATTATTGCTATACTTCTAGTAGCATGACCAAACCCGTATTCCGAAATATAATATACTATCTTTTTCATTTCATCACCTATAAATAAAAAGGAGAGTACTTTACTCCCCTTATAAGATTACTTTTGATTTTGCTTCTTTAAAGTGATTTAATACTTCATCCCAACTATAATACAGACGTGTAAAGTCATCTTCACTAATACCAATTCCTGTTTGAACTTCAATAAATTCAAGTTCGGTAATTGCTCTAATCCCATGTTTTTTTCCAGCTGGAAGATGGATAATATCTCCTGCCTTTACACGATGAATATTATCATCTAATGCAAGTTCTCCTTCTCCTTTAACAATCGTCCATACCTCATCTCGAAGATTGTGATAGTGGAAAGTTGAACTTTTTCCTTCTAATATACAAATTCTCTTCGTTACCATTTCAGAACCAGTGTCATATTTTGCATAGTCTAACACTCTTGACCAACCCCAAATACGCTCTTCATACATTGGAGGTTGCTCAAAATCGCTAATAATTTCTTTAATTCTAGGACTTGAAGCCTTGTCTGAAACAAGAATCCCATCTGGGCTAGCTGCAACTACAAGATCCTTCGTTCCTATAACAGTAACAGGTATATCAAGTTCATTTACTAAGTGGGTATTAATTGTATCTTCTGATAAAACACCTTTCCCTATTTGATTAGTAGCCATTTCCTCGGTAAGTGTATTCCAAGTACCAAGATCTTTCCAATAACCATCGTAGGGTAAAGCAACAATATGATTTGCATTTTCTACTACTTCATAGTCAAATGAAATCTTAGGAAGAGTTTTATATTGTAATGAAAGCTCATTATAAGAAAGTGGTAATTCTTTATCTCTTAAGATATTTAGTATATAACTTAATTTGAAAGCAAATACTCCAGTATTCCAAAGAGCATTCATTTCAATTAATGCTTGTGCTTTTTCTTCACTTGGCTTCTCTGTAAAACGATTAACTTTAAAAAATTGATCATCTTTAACTTTCTCATGTGGCACAATATATCCATATTTTGAAGATGGATAAGTTGGTTTAACACCCATTAAGGCTAAATCTGCCTCAGATATCGAAAGTACATTCTCTAATTCTTTAACTTTATTGAAAAAGCTATCTTCTACATATGGATCAACTGGAAGCACTACAATTACTTCATCTTCTGTAGAATTTTGTTCAGAAAATAGGTAAGATGCAGCAAGTGCTATCGCCGGAAATGTGTCACGTCTTTCTGGTTCAATTATAAGTGGTACATTTGTACCTACCTGTGTCTGGATCATATCCCTTTGCATTTTTGAAGTTGCAATGACCGAAGAATCTTCTAAACCCACCGCTTTTAACTGTCCCCAGACTCGTTGCACCATAGATTGTTTTTCATTCTTTTGCCCTTCTAAGACTTTAAGAAATTGTTTAGATCTGGTATCGTTTGATAGTGGCCATAATCGTTTACCCGATCCTCCTGATAATAATACTAATTTCATCAAATTCACTCCCATATAAAGAACAGAGTCCTCAATTTATTCCTGTCAAGTTATTTGAGTTGTACTTTACTCAATATAAATTTTAATTCTTTTCCTTTTAATGTTTCTAAAATATACTATCCAGTACCTTAAACTAAAACTACCACGTTTATTTAAAGAAGGGCAAATACACCACTTTATATGACTATCCTATTTTGAGATTAAAACTGCCGAAAATTCCAACCAATTTAATGCTCTTAATGTTTTTATTTTTTATATCCGCCTTTTTGTTTTATTTCTTTACTAATTATAAAAACAGTTACAAGGAAAAGAATCCAATAAATACTTCGTGAATGTATGAATCTACTATCAGTGATATTATTTATTATTGTGAATACGAAAAACAACATCGGCCATATTAAATATGGAGTTCTTGAAATTCTATTTAATACTATAGCTTTCTTAATCCCTGCTAATATTATTAAAATAATTATTACCAAGCCAACAAGACCAAAATCTAACCAAATATCAAGGAATCCACTATGAGAGGAACGAAGATCCAACCAAATACGGTCAGAAATTATTGCTTGATACGGGCTATTCCAAAATCCTCCATATCCATATCCTAATAACATTTTTTCTTTTATCATTGCGAAAGAAAATTCATAGATTTCTGTTCTTCCAGTTAAAGATCTATCCCTACCCATTGCATTTAAAATAAAGTCTAAATTTAAATAAACAACTATACCTATTAACCCAATTATTAAAGCTAAAAAAACACCTATCGAAAGAGCTAGATTTATATTTGTTTTTTTAAAATAGTTATATATCGACCTATAAAATAAGAAAGCTAATAACGCAATTACAATCAGCATTGCAGTTTTCGATGAGCTCATTAATATAAAAACACCATTAATACCGACAAAGAATAAATTGTAAAAACGATTACCTTTTTTCATAAACAACTGTACGAAAAAATAAACAAACCCTAAAACAGATAAAGTACCGAAAGAGTTTTTATGACCAACTACTCCCTTCCATGCACCACCATGAATAGCATCCTGGTGGATCCCTAAAGAAGGGAACAGCAAAATGACAATAAGGTTTAATAAAGAAAGTATACAAAAATACCACCCTAGTACTTTTGACCACTCTTTTAAAGATAAATTCATCGCAAGGACTACTGAGATTATGATTTCTCCTAATAAGGTAATACTATATTGAACTGTTATATTAGGATTATATGCAAATATAATATTAAAAGGTATCAGCAAAATAAAACAAACTAGTAATTTATTCCCTGAAAACATATTTATTGTTTTATTCATATTCATAAAAGCATACATAAAAAAAACACAATACAAAGATAGATTTAAAAATTTCGAAAAAGTACTACCTTCATATTCTAACTCAGGAATTGAAAAAACAAGTAAAATAGCGGGAATAAAATATACCCACATAACACTCTTGCTAATAAATACTTTTTCTTTGCTATTTGTTAATGAATAACCCAATAGTTAACCTCCCTTCTATTTTATAATTCCATTTTATTTACCCGTCTTCCGAACTTTTAAAATACTATTTATTTTCTTTTTTATTGCTTCTATTAATTCATATTTCAATAGACTAAGTAGACGTTTGTTACTTATTGCACGAATATCATATTTAACTTTAGAAACATCTAATACACTTATTTCCTTACTTGTTCTCTTTTTTCCTTTAAGCGTTGTATCATATAAATAAATACCTTTTCCAGAAATCCCGTAGATAATATTAAGTTCATGTGGTCTAAGTTGCAGAGAGTATTCTTTTACAATTTTATAGTCTAAATGCTTTGTTGTTAGCCAATATCTTTGCTTTTTTTCATTATCTTTTTTTCCATATATATCTATACAAATATCCTTTTTTGAAATTCCTAAGTTTAATTCAATATCTTCAACCTCAAAGAAAACATCATATTTTAATGCGTTATCAGTAAAAGTAGGTAAATGATAATGTTCTTTTTCGTATGAAAGTAACGGAACTTGAAAATTAGTACTGGAAGCCTTATGATGAGTACCTGCATCTGTAAAATTTGTAGTCAAAGAAACATAAGGATAAACAAAAAAACGATTGGTTTTTGTTATATAACTTATATAATATTTTAACCAAGATGAATCGGGCCAGTTCAAAATGTTATTAGGTAAAATAACATCTTTATTCCATTCATCCCCACATTCTAAGTACCAACGATAAAACTGGGACCACATCCTTTTAGTCCACACTTGCCCCCATGATTGAGCATACTGTAAAAAGTACGCATCAAAACCATTGTTCTGGGGAATAAATGGTCTATCTGCACCTACATTCCACAAATGGGTATATAAAGAAATCCCTGCTATTTCATCGCATGAATCATATTTTTCAACAGCTTGCTTTGCATACTTGAAAAAGTCCTTAGACACAAAAATATCATCTTCTAAGGCAATAACAGCATCATAATCTTTTGTAAGATTTCCACAAGAAATTACATGTTTACGTAAACCTAGTCGTTTAGGATGTAGAATTACCTTTTTTTCTCCAAAAGGCCATTGGAAACTATTTGCATATTGTGAAACTTCTTTGTTCTCACTATAGTCAATACTAATTATTAATGGTACATCATGACCATAATAGTTTGCAGCTTTTAAAGATAATAACAATCGGCTTAATGAATGAACACGATTATATGCTATAACAACTATTGCGATACTTTTCATAATTTACCTTCTCTTTATTTAATTCTTTTTGAATGTTTTTTTATAAATTTATCGATATCAGTAAAAGAGCCAGCATTTTCTTCAATCCATTTTTTGTCATTTTCCCACCATTTAAAATTTAAAAGAAACATTTTTTCAGCTTCAGTGAACCTCTCACCAATTTTCTTTGCAGGAACTCCACCATATATATTATAAGGTTCTAGATCTTGGACTACTACTGCACCAGTTGCAATTACTACTCCATCTCCAATATTAACACCTTCCAAGATGTTAACATCAGCACCTATCCATACATCATTACCAATTGTAACTGCGTAGTTCTTTTCTTTATCAGCGTAATTATTTTCCTCAAATAAATTCTCTTTTACATAACTAAACCCTGCCTGCTGTTTAGTAGAAAAAAATGCTGGGTGAGTAGTTACAAAGACTTTAGTTGGATGACGTCCAGCAATTACTTTTACATTTTGTGCAATAGAGCAGTATTTTCCTATTAATGAATTAGATAGTCTAGAATTTTCTTCGATGTAAGTGCCATACCCTATTCGGCTATTAAGAATGTGTACATTCCTATTAATAACATTTCTTCCTTCTAAAGAGGTATTAAAATTAAGTCGGCAATTTGATTTAATTACTGATTTAGTTTTTATAGCTAAATATCTAGACAAAAATAGCTTAGCTATTTTTTTTACTATTCCCAAGTCTTCTCACCCCTTTAAAATTACTTTAAAACAAACAATTGAACTTTTCTCCCTAGATTTATTAAAGTCTACCTTGTCTTACCGCTTTTATACTTCTAATCAATTTAGGAATTGAAAATGCCTTAATAATCATATACGTTGAAATTTTGGTCTTGGAGAAAAAATACAACACAAAAACATTAGCAAATATTTGCGCTGCTAATGTAGCTATAGCGGCACCGTACGCTCCCATTTTAGGAATCAAAATTAAATTTAATATAACATTTAGTATCATACCAGCAGATGTATAAAGTAAACTGTATTTTTGCAAACCTTCAGTTACTAGCCAAACTGACCTTGCTGAACCTAATAGGGCAAATGTACCTCCCCATACACTAATTGATAAAATACTTGCTGCTTCTATAAAATCTTCTCCGTAAAGGATATTAACAATTATTTTTGACATAAATAAAATTACAATTCCAAATACAATACCAGTCCAAGCAATTATTGAATATAAAAGTTGTAGAGAGTTTAAATATTTTTCAGGATTAATATTTTTATTTTTCATAATCACAGGTTTAAAAGAAGTGATAATAGCCATTGGAACAAAAAACCACATTTCTGCAATTCTTACTGCTGCAGAGTAAATTCCAACCTCTTCTTTAGTTGACATCATTGAACCGAGCATAACCTGATCGACTCTCATATACAGTGAAACCATTAGACCCGAAAGAACCAAATACCAGCTCTGTGATAAAATTTCTTTAGCATAACTGAAATTGAATTTCCATGAAGTTTTTTCTTCCCTTTTTTTAAAAAACGCGATAACTAGCGCTCCGCTAATAATAGCAGCCTCCACAATATAAATTAGTGCATAATGAATTAGTGATCCTCCCAATACAACTAATAGAATCTTAAACAAGGCAATTAAGACATAAACTATCATCCTTATGAGAGAAGAGATTTTTGCCTTTTGATGAGCTTGAATCCAGTACTCGATTACTTCGACTGATTTAACAATCATTGTAAAAGAAATGATTAATACTAACAAATGTATTGTTGAATCACCTGGATCAATTATTCTAATAATTATGGAAGCAATTAGCGTAAGTAATGTACCTCCAATAACTCGAATAACCAAACTGGTGCATAAAACAACACCTTCATCAACCTTTTTATCGACAATCGATTTAACAGCTAATGTTTCCAACCCTAAAGTTGATATAGAAATAAACAATGATGCAAATGCCCATGCATAATTAAATTGGCCATATTGCTCTGGCCCGAAATAGCGCGCTATTACTGCCGTAA
Organism: Metabacillus niabensis; assembly: GCF_902829255.1. Taxonomy (GTDB): domain Bacteria; phylum Bacillota; class Bacilli; order Bacillales; family Bacillaceae; genus Metabacillus; species Metabacillus niabensis. The sequence continues at coordinate 11,633 of NZ_CADEPK010000214.1, forward strand.
CAAATACTCCAATGAACATGGTAAATACTTTATCACTAATTAACCAACTAGCATTATTAATTACTTTTGAAAAGTTACCTTTACTTAAATTACTATTTTTTAAGTTATTACTAGCCTTCTTTATGCCCAAATAAAATCCCTCTTATCATCAGACGTTCATTTTTCAAGTTATACAAATAAAGACAAATCTTTTTTAAAACAAAAAGACCCTCACCATTTCAATCTAATAATAAAATAATTTAATTCTTCTAAATTGATAGTAATAGAGGACAAAATCTTACTATGTTCATGACTTTATTATGTCTATGATATTGGAAATAATTTTATCCGATAATATCAATTGCTTTTTAGTGTAAGCTCTCTTTCATTTAACAAGGTTCATACTTTATCTTTTTGACTTAATTAAAGATTCATTTTGTAACCAATTCCTATGTTTTCACATATCCTTTGCCAAGTGCATAACAGTCTAACATAACTCTTTTTATCTATAAATAAACATCATTATTAGAATATAATAAAAAAGGGCGATACTGTCGAGAATGTTATGCCTCTTATTTCACCTATAAATGGATGCTGTTAGAATCAAAAAAGTGTGAAGAGCTTAATATGAATTTCAAAAATTTAAAAGACAGATGAAATAGAAATACTAACTGATTTCAATTAAAAACAGTAACAACGGTCTTAGCGAATGTTACCTTAATTTTTAGCAAAATTTAATGATAGAGAATTAGAAAAAAACCAAACAAATAGATAAAAATAGAAGATCTATAAAACTTTTTCTTTTATAAAAACCACCGTACACATTAATACTGTATTAAACTTATTATTGTGCATTATTTATAAAGAATCTCTTCGTGTTTAATAATTTCATCTTCGTCAAATCTATTAGCTATCTTTCTTGCCGGATTACCCGCTACAATTGAATATGGTTCTACATCACGTGTAACTACGGCCCCTGAGGCAACAATTGATCCTCTGCCAATCTTAACTCCACTTAATATTATTGCACCATACCCTATCCAACAGTCATCCTCTATAATAATACTAGTTTTTCTTTCATTATATTTAAAATCTTTATCACCAATCCATGGTGCTTTTCTAATTGATTTTCCTATAACCTTATAATCATGGTCGTTTCTGCCAATTATTCCAACATTATTAGCTATTAATACTTCATTCCCAATAACTCCATTAACTTCGATCGTAACGAATTTTCCAATGTAGGTATCATTACCTATTTTCAAATTATGAGAAGCCCACAATATACTACCTATTCCGATATGAACATCTTTACCAATTTCAACATTAGCCCTTACTGAGTATTTTTTATTTAAAAATTGGAATATTTTTTTCAAGAATGACATTTACTTAACCTCCAAAGCTTTTAATACACCTAGCCTGAAGTTATTGACCATTGTTTCATTAGTATATTTTCTTTTTGAAATTGAACATCCATTTTTCAGTTTTTGTAACATATAGTCATCTTTCAACAATCGAATAACTGATTCTGCATACTCTTTTAAATCATCTGGATCACTTACAATAATTCCATTTTCTCCGTTTTCTAAATATTCAATTTCAGGACTATGGTAAGAGATATTCGTAGTAACCATCGGCACACCATATGCGAATGAATCTATTACACCTAAACCTACTAATCCTGGCATGAGTTGTATTTTTGATAGCATAAAGTATTTCGTCTTTTCACGCGAAAATTTTGGACCAACATATTTGATCCAATCATTTTCTTCTGATGCTTGTTTTACTTTATAGTCATCAATACCTCCACCTATAAAAATCATTTCAAAATCAGGTATATTCTTCTTGATTAATTTACAAGCATCCAATAAAAAATCTAATCTCTTTTCCTTATACATACCGCCAGCATATAGTGCTACATTGTTTCCAATCAAACTGAGTTCTTTTTTACAGATATCAAGTTCTTCTTGAGATATATCATTCATATGTTGTAATAAACTTTTTGTATCAATTGTATTTTGAACATTTGTTATCCTAGATTCCGGAAAATTCAAATCCATAACGGCTCTCTTACTAGTATTATTATAAGCAAACCACCAGTGTACCTTATTAGATAAAAGTACCTTTATTTTTTCTGCAATAAAGTTAGCTGATATATCCTGAAAATTCTTACCGTGCCCCCAATATGCAAGACGTGTTATTCTCAGTTTATTTAATACTAAGAGAATATAATTAATTAATAATTTACTTGCTTGTTCAACTATTACTAAATCTGCATCTTTTATATATTTTAAACAAGGCTGCCAGTATAATTCCCTATTACCTATTTTAATAATTTTATTTTTTATTTTTACAGCCCAATCTAATTCAATTGTGTCCTTTTTCTTCTTATCCTTTTCAGAAGGTTGTCCATAGATTAATACAAAATTAACCCCATCCTTTTCTAATTCCTTCCTTAATAATTCAAAAAAGGCAACTCTGTAATGAGGCATATTTTTATAAACAACTACAACTTTAGGTCTTTTCTGTATAGACATTAACTACCTCCATTAATTTTACATCCCTATTTATCACTAACTATTTTATGATTTAATTTTATTGTTCTATATTTATTTTTTTTATGAGTTTTAATAAATTCATAAATAAATACTGAGTTATTATAAAAATAGCGTCTCCATAATCTTCTAGGTTCCATTATAAATCTAAAAAACCATTCCATACCTATTTTCTGAAAAAAGAGAGGAGCTCTCTTAATATCACCAATAGTATAATTAAAAGCTGCACCTACACCTATTAACACACTATTAATATTTTCAGTATTTCGATACATCCATTTCTCTTGCTTCGGACACCCTAAACTTATAAAAGTAATATCAGGTTGTGTTTTATTTATCATTTCACAAACTTCTAACTCTTCTTTTTCAGATAAATCTCTAAAGGGAGGAGAATATTTACCGACTATTTTAATACCTTTAAATAATTCAGTTAGTTTAGCTTCTAATCTTTCTAAAACCTCTTCTGTCCCTCCATAAAGAAATACCTTATATCCTTTTTTGGCAGAAACCTCGTTTAATTTCAACATTAAATTTGGCCCATCAACACGTTCTTGCTCTTTATAACCAAGCATCCTTAATGCCCAAACCAACGGCATTCCATCAGGAGTGCATATATTCGCATTGTCTAACACCTTATTAAAATCTGTATCTTTTGAAGCTGTAACTAATGAGTGTGTATTACAAATACAAATATACTTATGCTTTTCATTAGTTTTAATCCAGTCTTCAATTTGACTTATAGTGTCATTATAACTTGTAGCTGTAATTTTTGAATTTAAAATATACCCAAAACTGTTTTGAGTCATTTGTCTCCCCACTTTAATTGAATATAAACAATCTATTTGAAATATTATTTTAATAATATCTTTAATATCTTTCTTTTTTTATTTATTGCCCTATAAGAGTTAATCAATTAACTTTTTATAAAGCTCTTCATATTTCTCAACAAAGTATGAGATAGTAAGTTTATCACTATATTCAGTGTTAATTTCAACTTTATTGTCTATTGTTTGTATTATACTCTCTGCAATAGAAACAGGATCTTCAGGTTTAAAAGTAATTCCTAAATTATATTTATTACTTAAATACCCCAGATTTCCATTATTAGGTCCTATTATAGGAATTCGATTTATAATAGCCTCAGTCATTGGCCCACTATTTCCAGTAAAATTATTACGATACGGTAGTATTATATAATCACTAATTAGAACATTTGACATAAATTCTTCATCCGATACAAAACCTAAATCAACCCTTGAATTTATAGCGTATTTTTTTATACATTCATTTATATAAGCACTCTTAAAGGTTTCTTCTTTTCCAACAATATTTAATATTACT
>NZ_CADEPK010000215.1 GCF_902829255.1 Metabacillus niabensis
ATAAAATATATTCCTATTAAAATATTTTTACTATCAGGAAAAACTGTTTCATCAATATATATAAGCAAAAAAATCAATAAGCCAGGTACCAAGGCTGAGAGTATTTTTTTCAAATATAATCCTCCTTAAGTTAAGCGTATTTGATTAATTTTTACATTTTTTAGTTTAAATGTCAATTATTTCAATTTTTATTTTGGTTTCTTATATAAAAAAGACAATCTGTATTCATTTAATAACGTACAGATTGTTTTTTTATTTATATAATCTGGATAGCTATATGTATTTTTTAAAAGAAAGCTTTTATTGTAGTAGAATTTAAGTGAAATGATTCACCCATATAATCCGAAAATCGTCCGTCATAATGTGCTAAAGGAAAAATCGATTTTCATATTAAATTAAAATTTTTGTTTGTCATTTATTAATAGAGAATTAGCATATTTTCGCCTTGATAGATTTATGACTATATCAATCAATTTTATTATTAATAGTATGTTAGTGTAAGGAATTATGTGAAAAAGGAGAGATTTAAATGGGCCGTAGAAGTGTATATGGTAAAGGTAGAAGAGGGTATAATGGTAATAACGGCAATGTATTAGGCGCATTTGATGCTGAAGATAATAATAACAACGTCTTAGGTGCATTTGACAATGGTGATGATGATGTAGAAACTATTTTTGAACCGACAGAGAATATTGTAAATACTACAACAAATAGACGTACCGTTAGACGAGTGCATCCAACACATATTGAACATATAAATAGAAATATAGTTAGAGTTGAAAATTATTATCCAGTAACTCAATCTGAAGTTGAAGAAACATATGTTGAGGAATTCGATTGTGGAAGGGATTTACGAAATCCATGCTGTAAACCTGTAAAAAGAAGACACAAATAATCATTATTATTTGAATAAATGTTAGAGCAATAAAAAGGATTGCTATAGTCTAATAATAGAGGCTTATTTTGTTAACTTCATTAAAAAAGAAACCTAATATATGAAAAACGCGAAGATTATGTTCTTCGCGTTTTTCATATATTAAGAGAATGAATCTTTAATAATTTTGTAATTTTTGTGATTTACAACTGTGCGTCTATCAAGATCTAAATCGCTGAAATTTTCCATATATGTTAAGTCAACAATAACAGAATTTTCATTAACCTTTTCGACTACACCTGTTAAACCTTCTTTAAATTCGATGATACTACCTACTTTAGCGATTTTCATTGCCTCGCTCCTTTACATATTCTTATGAAGATTTTAGCTTAAAACCCTCTAAGTATTTGTCGGCGCCTTGAGCCATAGACATCATGAAGAAATAGATTCCTTCATTAGAACTATTTAACACTATTTTTTTAAGTAAGTAAAGCCTTTCATCTAAATGAACATAAAAAAATTACAAAAAGTGGAATGGATATGGGGATAAAGACGTTATTTAAGAAAATTATCGTGAAATCATGTTATATTTAAAAATAGTGATAATAAAGCAAGACGAATCTAAGTGATTTGTTATTTCCTAAATATTTGGTCTTTTTTCTAGAGATGGTTGTTTCTAATCAATTGGTTTATTGTTAATTTGAGCAAGATTGCGTAACTCTTGATAAAGTGAAGCGAGACAAAAACTCAATTGAAAGCAGCCATACATAAATATTGAAAAGATATAGAGTAAAAAACTAGTTACTTACTCTACTAAGAATGTAATGTTTGTTTTTCGAGGTACAAGCCTTGTGTGAAGAATGAGAGGAATAAAGGGCTTGTAACGATAAAGGCAAGGGTTTCTAAAGGGTATACGAGTGTAACTTATGTAAGGAGCGCGTTAATAGATGATTGAGAGAACTGGTTTAATATTAGAAGGCGGAGGTATGAGGGGAATTTATACTGCCGGTGTATTAGAATATTTTATGGAACAGGATTTTTATGCACCTTATGTTATTGGGGTGTCAGCAGGGGCTTGCTTTGGTGCATCGTATTTGTCGCGGCAAAAGGGAAGAAATCGAAAGGTTAATATTGACTATATTAAAGATCCAAACTACCTTTCATTGAGAAACTACATGAAGAAGCGACAATTGTTTGGAATGGACTTTATATTTGACGAAATACCAAATAAAATAGTGCCATTTAACTTTGAAGCTTTTAAGGATGCGAAAGAGGAGTTTGTCGTTGTAACTACAGATTGCCAAACAGGAACCCCCGTTTATTATAATAAAAAAGAGGATGGGGAAAATATCCTAACTCTTTTACGAGCTTCAAGCTCACTGCCATTTATTGCACCAATCGTACAGTATAATGGTAAAAGTCTGTTAGATGGTGGAATTGTTGATTCGATCCCTATTAAAAAAGCTGAACATGATGGCATTAATAAAAATATCGTTATTTTAACTAGATATGGGAACTACCGGAAGAAGAAATCAAATATTGGCTGGATATTAGAGAAAGCCTATAAAGATTATCCGAAGCTAATCAGTGCTATAGTAAGAAGATATGAAATGTATAATGAAACGTTAGACTATATTGAAGGGCAGGAAAGGAACGGTTCGGTTTTTGTCATAAGACCTAGTGTACCATTTAAGGTAGGGCGTATTGAAAAAAATCAGAAAAAGCTTGAGGGTTTGTATAAACTAGGGATGGAGGATGCAAAGAAGGAATTTACTCGTTTGGAAAAATGGTTGAAAAATAGCTAAACGACATTTAATGATAGATTTATAGCAATGTATAGGAGGAATAAAAATGGATGAACAGACAATTCATGAAATTTTAGATAAGCTGAAAAATGGAGAGCTTAATGAATTCCACGTAAGTAAGGAGCAGTTTTCAGCATTTCGTACTGTTCTTGTGAAGCGTGATGATTTTAAGCATTTTAGAGGCATTGCAAAACAGGGAGGAAGTGTACTTTTTCGATATTTACAAGAGCCAAGAAGCTAAATGTACTTCTTGGCTTTTGTTTTTAAGACCCCAAATGTCTCTACATGATTTTATTTTATTATTTCCTTTATTTGCTTGCTTCGCAGCTTCTTGAGAGCATCTCTTCGCCATGCTTTCACTGCTGCTATCGATGTAGACTCTTCTTTTGCAATTTCATTCGGTGCTTTTCCATAAAGACAATAACCCTTTAGCCATTTTAGTTGATTATTTGTTAACAATGGTGAAAGATTTTCGATAATGGAACGAGAGTACAGAACAGAAAAATCTTCAAGATAAGCTTCTTCGTAATCCACTATTTCCTTTACTAGATCGTGATTGTTCTTCTGTAATCCTTGTTTTGTCAGCTCTGTTTTCATTCGTCCGGCAATATACGAATACGCAAAGGAGGAAAACTTCCCTTTATTTTTATCAAATCGAAGTGCTGCCTCCCATAATGCTATACATCCGATCTGATAAAACTCTTGTTTGTTTTGATAAATATTTAGTCTTTTCATAACATGAAAAATCATTGGTTTAAACTTTTTTTCCAATTGTTCAAAATCTTTATCGAGCATGAATGGATTCCTAACAAAGAATGCATTCTTTTTTATTCCGCGGTACTTTGAGCATACCAATCTATGTTTTTCCAAGAAATGCAAGGAAACGGAAGGATATTAGTATTATCGACCTACATATGCTTGATAATTTACGGTGTTCTGAGCGAGATTTTCTATGCTTTCAGTGTGAAATCTCCTATATTTAGTCATTTTTGTCCGTTAGCTTCCTCATAAAATCATGGTAATCTTGCCAATAATTGTGGGATGTTTTACATGAATGAACCTGTTAGGCTTGTACTTGTAGCAAAAATAACAGACACAGTTGCTTACTCATTTCAAAACATTACGAACCTTAGGAGGTTACGAATCTATGAAAAAAACAATTTTAAAACTTGTTGCTGTTTCAACATTAGCTTTATCGCTAGTTGCGATTACAGCTCCACAATCAAAAGCTAGTGCTGCAACAACACATCAAGTAACAGCGGGAGATACGCTATGGTTAATTGGGAAGAAGCATGGAGTGCCAGTTAAAACGTTGATGTCAGTAAATAAGAAATCTTCACATTTATTATTAGTTGGAGAAAAATTAACGATTCCAGAAAGCTTATCTTCAGCAGATCGAGATTTATTAGCACGCCTTGTTCATGCAGAAGCTAAAGGTGAGCCATATGCAGGAAAGGTTGCAGTAGCAACTGTTGTGTTAAATCGAGTAGATAGTTCATTATTTCCGAATAATGTGAAGGATGTAATTTATCAAAATGTCCAAGGGGCTTATGCATTTACCCCAGTACAAAATGGGACGATTAATCAACCTGCAGATGCTGAAGCTAAGGAAGCTGTAAAAGAAGCATTAGCATATCGTGGTATGGGTCATAAATCTTTATATTTCTACAACCCTAAAACAGCGAAAAGTGATTGGATAAAAACACGCAAAGTAACTCTAACAATCGGTAATCATCGCTTTGCGAAATAAACTATTTAAAAAAGAGTTTGGGCTAAAATGTCCAAACTTTTTTTTATAAAGGATAAAGCTTTGATTTATCGAATTTAAAAGATATGAATTATATTTTAGGAGTTGATACTTTGAGTGAGCAACACGTACGAAATGTAAAAGGGAAATTTGGAAAAACGATTCAAGTTCGACTTGTTTCTGATTTAAAAATATCTAAAAATTATTATCGTGATGTATTAGGGTGTAGGGTTGATGATTGGGGACATGTGGAAAGGGATGGTATGATTCTTATTCTACAGCAAGCAAAAACTTCTCAAGATGTTAAACCGAATGCACCGGCAAAAAAGCGAAATGATTATCCAACTGAATGGGAAGGGCCAGACTTTGGTTGGGATACATTTATCCATGTTAACTGGAATGACTTAGATTTATTAGTAGAAGAGGTTCACTCTAAGGGTGGAAAGGTTGCTGTAGAACCTTATGTAGGTTCACATGGTGGTAAGGAATTTAAAAATGCTGCTTTCGAAGATCCGGATGGCTACATGATTGTATTGGGTGCGATGCGTGATATTAGTTTTTACGAATAGTTATAAGCTGGATAAATATTTTGGATAGAATATTACTCCTTCATACTAGAATTTTAATACTATTTAGATGTCTTGTCTCATAAAGATTAAATAAGGACTAGTTTATTATGAGGGGACATTTCATCATGAATTCATTTGTACGAGGGACATTGCTTCTTGTTATTGCTGCTTTTTTCGGAGAATGCCTAGAGTTTTTTGTTAATATGATTTTAGCAAGAGAACTAGGTGAGGTAGGTATGGGGTTATATATGTCGATCCTTCCGATCATATTTTTAATTGTTACGATTGCAAGCTTGGAACTACCGATTTCCATCTCGAAATTTATTGCTGAGAAAAAAAGAGAGACCCATTTTCATATGTTGAAGCATACGTTGTTTATTACAATTTGCTTTACAGCTGTTTTTATTGCTGTCACAATGATTTTCCTTCCATATATTCCAGTGTTTAATGGATATCATCCGTACGTAAAATGGTTAGTGATTATCCTCATCCCAATCGTTTCTTTCTCGTCAATTGCAAGAGGATATTTTATGGGAATTCAACATATGGGGAAAATTGCTTTAACAAACTTTGTCAAAAAGGTTGCCCAATTATTCCTGTTGTTATGGGTTTATCAATCATTTCAATTTGATTTGCAAATGGCGCTTTTTATTGCATTAGCAACGCTTGTCGCTAGTGAACTCTTAGTTTGTACATATTTAGTAGCTGTTTATTTTATTCATTTTCATATGCTTGGTAAGGGACCGAAGCAGTTTCTTGATGGGAAAGTAGTGAGAAAGGCGTTACTTTCAGTGTCACTTCCAACTACAGGATTACGACTTTTTCACTCTTTAACACATGCTATCCAGCCTTTCTTAGTGAAGGCAGCATTAATAGGTGCGGGCTTTTCAAGTGTAATGGCAACAGAGCATTACGGTATGTTAGCAGGGGTAGCAATGTCAATAGGGTTTTTTCCAGCATTTATTGGACATTCATTGATGACCATGCTTATACCGAACGTATCAGAAGCTTTTGCTGAGAGGGATCAATATCGCTTAGTACGACTTCTCAAACAAGCGTTAATGATCACGTTTTTATACGGGACAATTAGTATTATTGCCATGTATCTATTTGCAGAGCCGTTAACACATTTATTCTTCCACTCAACATCAGCAGCCAACTACTTGAAGCTGTTATGGCCATACTTTTTATTCCATTTTTTCATAATTCCAATGCAAGCATATTTAATAGGGTTAGGCTTAGTAAAGGATGCCTTATTTCATAATATTTGGTCACATCTCATCTCGTTTGCAATGATGTTTTTATTAGGTTCAATTGATTTTTTAAATATGGAGGGCATTATTATTGGGATGAATATGGGAGCTGTCCTTTTAATGCTTATGCATTATGTAACCATTTGTAAACGATTAGGAATCAGTGTTTATTTTATGGTAACAAGATTATCTTATTAATAGAAGAATGAGGCAAGGGTTAGACCCTTCAAACAGAACTTATAGGATTTCCTATATTCTTGTTTGAAAGGGTCAGACCCTTTTTTTATTGTTTCTGAATGTTTCAATCTATTATACAAAAGATAAGGATATTAAAAAATGTGGAGGGGTACATAAACATGAGGAAAGAGCATTGCAACAAATTATTAATCGTTGGTTTATTAATCATTACTTGTTGCCTAACAACTGAAGCTTATGCAAATAATTCGGTTGGAGAAAAAGCATCCGAATTTACAATAATGACGGTAGGAGGGGAACAGATTAAGCTATCCAATTATAAAGGAAAGGTAATGGTGCTTAACTTTTGGACAACATGGTGTACATATTGCCAAGAGGAGATGCAGGAGCTAATTGATTTTACTAACGAGGTGAAGTCGTTAGATATAAATGTGATCGCGATTAATGTCACAAATACTGAAAGAAGTAAAAAAGCTGTTGAACAGTTTGTCAATAGCATTGAAATACCATTTGAAATTGGATTAGATGAAGATGGTGAAATAACAAAGGATTATCGCGTCATAGGGATTCCGACAACGTTTATTATAGATAAGGGTGGGAGAGTGAAGAAGATATTATATGGACCGATAACAAAGGAATTATTAATGAAGGAAATCAAGTGAATTTTTCATATTTATTGATAGGTTATAAGGTAGTTTATTTTTTTGAACTCTGACATGTGCGTTGCGAAAGGGATTATCCTGAAGAACTTTCTAATTGAGAATAAAAATCTTTATTATTTATAATTATTATTATTTAGTAATTATAATAATTATCTCTTGAAAGTATTCTTATATTTGTTATAATGGGTAATATACTAAGGAAATAACGAATTTATAAGGATTTATTCAGAAGAGAAGCAATGATGATGATGAATCTTATTCTCAATTAGAAGGAGTGAGGAATTTGCAATTAAATAGTGCAGAGCAATTAGCGAATCCAATTCATGAACATAAAAGTCGATTAAATAATAGGTGGGTAGAACATATAGAGCTTATTAATGCGATAATCGCTGGTATTCTTATTGCCATTGGATGGGTTATAGATGCAAATGGAAATAATGGTTTAGCAATTCCGTTTTTTATCCTTGCATTTATTATTGGAGGCTATGCAAAGGCAAAAGAGGGCATTGAAGAAACTATTGCCGAGAAGACTTTAAATGTCGAATTACTAATGGTTTTCGCTGCAATTGGATCAGCGATTATTGGCTATTGGACAGAAGGAGCCGTTCTCATTTTTATTTTTGCTTTAAGTGGTGCACTTGAAACATATACGATGAATAAAAGCCAAAGGGAAATTTCATCGTTAATGAGTATGCAGCCTGAAGAAGCGTTACTAATAGAAAACGGTCATGAACGTCGGGTGCATGTTTCCGCATTACATGTAGGAGATATGATTTTAGTAAAGCCTGGAGAGCGGATTCCAACAGATGGTATTATTATGTCTGGAAAAACGAATATTGATCAATCAGCAATTACTGGTGAATCAATGCCGGTTGAAAAAGCAATGCATGATGAAGTCTATGCTGGGACAGTAAATGGCAATGGTTCAATAACAGTAACTGTATCGAAAAAAAGTACGGAAACTATGTTCCAAAAAATTATTGACCTTGTACAATCAGCACAATCTGAAAAATCACCATCACAGCAATTTATAGAAAAATTTGAAGGTACTTATGTAAAAGGAGTTTTAGCACTTGTCGCGATTATGATGGTACTGCCTCATTTTGTTCTTGGCTGGAGTTGGCATGAAACGATTTATCGGGCTCTTGTATTAATGGTTGTTGCTTCACCTTGTGCTCTTGTTGCATCAATTATGCCTGCTACATTATCTGCTATATCAAATGGAGCTAAAAATGGTTTATTATTCAAAGGTGGTGTACATTTAGAGCAATTAAGCAAAACAAAGGTTGTCGTATTTGATAAAACTGGTACGCTTACAAAGGGCGAGCCAACTGTGACAGATATTATTATTTCAGAAGCTGTAGATAAGCAGGAATTTAACGAGGCTGTTTTAACAATTGAGAATCAATCAAACCATCCGTTAGCAAAAGCGATTGTTGCAAAGCTGCAAGATAATACAAATGGGCAAAAAGTGAATCTTGCTTCGGTTGATGAAAAATCGGGATATGGTGTAAGTGCTGAATTAAACGGTAAGCAATGGAAAATCGGAAAGGCTGATTTTGTCGGTCGGGAAGATGCAAACCATTATCATGATGGAATAAGTGAAAAGCTATCAAGTGAAGGAAAAACAATTGTATATGTTGTGTGTGATGATGAGATTGTCGGTTTGTTAGCCTTAAAAGATGTTGTACGAGAGGAAGCAAAACGAGCGATCCAAACATTGAAAGAAAACGGAATAAAAACAGTCATGCTTACAGGTGATAGTCGGGATACTGCTGAGGCAATTGCGAAGGAACTACAGTTAGATGAGTTTAAAGGTGAATGTCTTCCTTCTGATAAGGTAACAGAATTGAAGATTTTACAGGAAAAGTATGGAACAGTCACAATGATTGGTGATGGAATTAATGATGCCCCAGCGCTAGCAACATCAGATGTTGGTATTGCAATGGGTGAGGGAACCGATGTTGCACTTGAAACTGCTGATATTGTCTTAATGAAAAATGAACTTTCAAAGTTAACTAAAGCAGTAAGCTTATCGAAAAAAATGAATCGAATTGTTAAACAAAATATTGTCTTTTCTATGGCAGTAATTGCTCTTTTAATTTGTTCTAACTTTATTCAAGTATTAGATCTCCCATTAGGAGTAATTGGCCATGAAGGTAGTACAATTCTTGTTATATTAAATGGATTACGGTTATTAAGAGGGGAATAAATGGGACCGGTTAGTTTTATAAATAGCGTTTTTGCAATAAAAAAGAGGATGACGTAGGTTTGTCGTCCTCTTTATTTTTACATTTAATGAGATTCAGTTGTTGAAGTAACAGCATCATCTTCGTCTGGTCTTTTGCTAACAATAATGTATGATGTGACTAAGCAACAAAAACCAATCGTCCAACCAAATACTGTACTATAATAATAGAAATCAATCAGTAGCATGCCGATTATTGGAGCAAGCAAAGCAATAATACATAAAATTGGAACGACATGACGTTTAATTCTTCGAAGCACGTAAAACACTCCTTCAATGAAGAAAGATAGAAACATAATCAGGAATGAATTATGTAAATTTAGTTTGATAGTAAATAGTATACAAGAAAAAAGTTATTTTGAGTACCTTTGTAGTGTTAAATAGTTGATACAATTGACATGAATTTGTCGAATTTGTGAAAAAACCATAAAAGTGATAAATTCGACTTTTATTTATCAGAATGAGCTGTTTATTTCTGTAGCTTGAAATAGAATATGTTATCATTATAGTAAGATAATTTGGAGGTTGTTAATAATGAAAGAACGTCAACAGAAACTAATTAATTGGATGGTTAATAATGATATTGACATTTGCTTTATTCAATCAAAGGATAATATTTTTTACTTATCTAACATGTATTCAGAACCACATGAAAGGCTAAACGGGTTATTCTTTTTTAAATCAAGTGAGCCATTTCTAATTTGTCCACAAATGGAAGTGGATCAAGTAAAAGAAGCTGGATGGGAAAGTGATATCGTTGGATATAGGGATCACGAAAATCCTTGGAATTTAATTAAGGCTGAATTTGAACGCAGAAATTTGACATCAATAAATAAGCTTGCAATAGAGAAAGAAGTTACGAACTACTATCGCGTGGAACAGTTACAAAATATTATAAAGGATCAAGTTGAAATTATTGCTGTTGATTCGATAATGAATGAGCATCGAGTTATAAAGGACGAAAGAGAAATTAACATTTTAAAACAAGCTGCAGAGTTAGCTGACTATGGTGTGGAAGTAGGTGTATCTGCTCTTAAAGAAGGAATAACTGAATTAGAGGTACTTGCAAAGATCGAATATGAATTGAAGAAGAAGGGGATTAGAGAAATGTCCTTTTCAACAATGGTTTTATTCGGGAAAAACTCAGGACTGGCACACGGAAATCCTGGGTTAAATAAGTTGCAAAAAGGCGATATTGTTCTATTTGATCTTGGTGTAGTTCTAGATGGTTATTGCTCAGATATTACTCGTACTGTTATGTATCAATCGTATAATGAGCAACAAAAGGATATATATGATACGGTTTTAAAAGCTCAATTATTTGCTTTAAATGAAAGTAAGATTGGAACTCGAATTGGTGACTTAGACAAACTTGCAAGAGGTATCATTGCTGAGGCTGGATATGGAGACTATTTTCCTCATCGACTAGGACATGGTCTAGGGATAAGTGTTCATGAATATCCTTCAATGAATATGACGAATAACGGTCTCATTAAAGAAGGAATGGTATATACAATTGAACCAGGAATCTATATTCCTGAAATTGGAGGAGTCAGAATTGAGGATGATGTCTTAATTACAAAGGATGGACATCAGACATTAACAAACTATTCGAAAGAGTTCACAGTTATAAAATAATTGGGAAATAGATAAGAAGGAAACGGTTTGGGAAAAGGTATGAAAAAAGCGTTAGCATGTGTTATCCTTTTGTTTTTCTTAGCAGGATGCACATTTGGCCAACCGACAAATGGATTTATTGACGCAGAGGTTATAAAGGTAATCGACGGCGATACGATTAAGGTTCGCGTGAATGGGAAAGAAGAAACGGTTCGTTTGCTTTTGATTGATACTCCTGAAACTGTTCATCCGACAAAACCTGTTCAACCTTTTGGTGTGGAGGCAAGTAATTTTACGAAAGAAAAATTAACCGGCAAAGATGTACAATTAGAAATGGATGTTGGTGAACGAGTAAGTACGGTAGAGTGTTAGCGTATGTTTATATTGATAATACAATGGTAAACGAACAATTATTAGAAAAGGGATTAGCAAGAGTAGCATATGTATATGAGCCAAATACAAAATATGTAGATGAATTTTATGAGATCCAAAAAAATGCTATGGAACAGGAAATAGGAATTTGGAGCATTGAGAATTATGCAACAGAAGATGGTTTTGTGGAAGAAGCTGTTGGAGCAGAAAAAAAGCAGCATTTGAAAAAAACAATCAAGCATGCAAAATAAAAGGAAATATTAATTCAGCTGGAGAAAAAATATACCATACTGAAAGCTCTCCATCTTATAAAATTACTAAGCCAGAGGAAATGTTTTGTTCTGAGAAAGAGGCAATTGCAGCAGGTTACCGTCCTGTAAAAGATAAATGATAAAATAAGGTTAACCATGAAATATGAGTATGGTTAGCCTTTTTTATTTATATTTAGATTTTGACTTTACATGAATAAGAGAAATGTGGTTAAATTATATTCGCATACAAATCGTAAAGGTTTCGATTTATGTTTTTGTGAAAATTGGATATAAATCTAAGATAATGATGTTAAGATATGCCAAAAGGTGAATTTATTAATCATGAATAGCTTTACGATAAGTTGAAAATCGTAATAATTTTGATTTAGGGGTGTTTTAGAATTGAGAGTGAAAATAACTTTGCAATGTACAGAAACCGGTGACAAAAATTATATAACAACGAAGAATAAACGGACACATCCAGAAAGATTAGAATTGAAAAAGTATTCTCCGAGGTTAAAAAGAATGACAATCCATCGCGAAACAAAATAAGTATATTTTAGGCTAAATCGATTAACGATTTGTATGTAGGAATATATCTAGTACATTTAATACATATGCTAAGTGGTTTTCCTAGCTTACTAAGGGATAATGACGATTGTTTATATCTTTGTAGCTTAAATAAAGATAAAGCTTTAATACAAAACGTTATATTAAGGTTTTAAGTAGGTGTTATATGGGATCATCGCAACGAGTAGATAGGCAATTAAATAAAGATGAACGAATTAGTAATAAGCACTATCTTATTCTCGCTATACCACTAATTATCGCTGGTATCTCAACTCCGATATTAGGTGCTGTTGATACGGCAGTTGTTGGGAGATTACCGAACCCTACAGCTATTGGTGGAGTAGCAATTGGAGTGTTAATTTTTAATACGATATATTGGCTTTTTGGATTTCTTCGCGTTAGTACAACAGGATTTACTTCACAAGCACTTGGTGCCCACGATGAAAACGAGACAATGCTGTCACTTTTTCGACCAATGATGATTGCTTTTATTCTTGGTATTATTTTTATCCTTGCACAAAATATTATCTTTGATTTAGCAATTTTATTACTTGAACCAACTAATAATGTGACTAGACTAGCAGAATCATATTTCTCTATTCGAATCTGGGGATCTCCCTTTACGTTGTTAAATTATGTAATTGTTGGTTGGCTTATGGGTTTGGGGAAAGTTCAATTATCATTAATTATCCAAGTTGTTATGAATGTTATGAATATCATTCTTGATCTGTTATTTGTTTTTTATTATGGATTAGGTGTTAGTGGTGTAGCATATGCAACATTGATTTCTGAAGTTTTTGCCTTTTTACTAGGTGGATGGTTTATTTTCCAAGGTAATAAAACAATCTTCAAAAAAATTAAACCTACATCCGTTATTAGTACATCACAATTTAAGGCAATGTTTATCGTCAATCGAGATCTGTTTTTGCGGACAGCTTGTTTACTTATGATGACCTGCACATTTACTGCTGTTGGATCTCGGCTAGGAGAGGTAGCTCTAGCATGTAATGCAATCCTATTGCAATTGCATTATATTTTGGCATATTTTTTTGGTGGTTTTTCTAATGCTTCAAGCATATTAATTGGTAAAGCAATCGGTGCTAATAATAAATCTCAATTTAAACAAGCGATAAGATTATCAGCAAAATGGGGATTTTTAACTGCAATTTGTCTATCCATGCTAGTCTATCTATTTGGTGACTTCATCGTTTCGATATTTACATCTATAAACGAAGTGAAAGAAATGACTCTTCAATATTTAGGCTGGATTGTTATTTTTCCACTTGTAGGATTCTGGGGATTACATTTAGAAGGAATATTTTCGGGTGCAACAGAGGCGAAAGATATTCGGAACACAATTGGAATTGCATTGCTCATTTTTCTTATCATCATTTGGGTAGCACTGCCAGTTTATTATAATAACGGTTTATGGCTTGCATTCATCATGTTTTGTTTTGCAAGGTCTTTCTTTTTATCATTATGTTTACCATCTCTTGAGAGAAGAGTGTTTAACTAGTCAAATTCAAGGGATCATTGCGAAGAGGCTGCCTCAAAACCAATGGTTCAGACCCCTCAAACACAGAATATAGACTAATGATGAGGATAGTTTACTATATATCAGTGTTTGTTGGAGGGGTCAGACTCTTTTGAGTCACTCTCACTTCCTAGTTGAACAATTACAAGAATGACATTTATTGTACATCCTAATAATTGTATATTTCAACTATGTAATCAATATCTTTGATAGCTATCATATATTTGACGCATATGATATAAGCCCTACCTCTCTTATATCGTTACGGCTCCGAGGCCGCTCCACAGACAATTTAGCGTCACGTTAGGATATTCATCTTTTCATAGCGCGCTACTTATGTATTACCCCGTTTGAAATTGGTAAAACATTAAGACAATCTTTGAAACTAAATATAAGATAATTAACTTTTTGCGAAGAAATAAACATATATTGTAGTATTTGAAATTTAGAGCCAACGGAATTTTAGAAGAAATTATTTTATGATACCCTCTTATTTGTAGACCTCGAAGCAGACAAAATTTGCGACAAAGAAAAAACTCTTATTTGCTTGCGTGAAAAGCAATATGCAACTAGATGCTCATTGTCAATGCTTTTTACAAGAATTTTTCTTTGTGAAAACTGTCCTTGTCGTGATAAATATATAATTTCAATAGGCTTTTGCTCGATGTAACTATATTTTATACATTGCTCCATGATGAACACCTCGTTATTGTTCTGTTGGTAATATTATATACGAACATACATTCGTATTCAAGAAAAAAGAACGTACGATCGGTAAAAAGTTTGCCATATTTTTCTTTTTTTATTCATAGAATGATGGGAGGGATTAATTTTTTTTAGGAAAGGGGAAAGACGATGACAGCTACTGATAGCATGAAACTGATTCAAGAAATCGTAGATGATATTATTCGCTTGTCGGTAATGGACAAAGGGGATAGACAAATGAATGAGCATGAAAAAGCAATTGAATTACTTGCAAGAGCTTTGTATGATTTTACCGTCTTTCATCAACCACCTTATCCACCTAACGAAGAAGCATTAAAGGGAACAATTGCTAAAGTGAAAATTGCTTATAATACAATTGAACGAACAAAGAAAACAAATATTAGGATGACAAGGTTAAATGTAAACACTTCAAAATAAAAAGACGGTAGAAAAACCGTCTTTTTTATTCATTTAACTTAAATTTTTTCTTAAGGACAGGTAACTTATACTCGATGTCAAAAAATAACGGGACATTTTCATCATTGTATAAAATAATACGGTCTTGCTTCATCGTAGGTCCACTTACAATTAAGACCTCACTAATAATATCGTTAAACCACTTGTTTTCAACTTTAACTGATTTTGTTAATGGAATTTTAATTAAGTATCCTTCTTGTGGGATAGGTGATGCTTGAACTGTCACTCTTTTAATCGACTTTATTGCTTTTATCACCTCATCGTCCATCTCCACTGATGTTTCAGCTTCTTTTATAACCGAATTAGATTTTATATCTAATACTTTAATCATTGAAGCTGCTTCTGTTCGTTCGTAAGGGATGAAAATAGAAAAGAAAATAATGTAAATAGCCAATAACTTTAAAGTAAGCTTCATCATATATCACCTCATTTTTAATATCTCATTAATTTAATTAATTACATATGAAATATTTAGAAACTAAAAATTTTTCTACATTAAACGACAAATTTATTGACGTTGATTGTTAACTCTTGTACGATATGAAGG
>NZ_CADEPK010000216.1 GCF_902829255.1 Metabacillus niabensis
GCTAATACATATAAATAATTCCATTTTTGCGGGTAATTGAAGTCCTGTAATTCCTCTTCAATTTCTGTTTCATTCATCCGTCCATGGAATAAATTTAACATAAATAATGTCTTTAATTGTTCATGCTGATTTGTCACAATATGTTCAAGTGACTGATTTTTATCAATAACCTGCCTTATAGAACTTCCAATTAGTTCAAATTCATCTCGATATTCATTGTTTTGTATTTTCGGAACAAAATTTAGAAGCTCTTTAATCGGCTTTGAGAAATAATCTGAGCTAATATAAGCAATAATAATCGTTACCGTTAGCATAAAGATACTCATTAAAATCGTTCCAATAATGGTTGGCTTCATTGCATAGGTAAACTCTGAATTATTGATTTTGGAGACATAAACCCATCCATTATACCCTGACTTTGAATAGGCAAGCTTGTAATTTTCTGCACCACTTTGATCAACATCGATAATTCCTGTTTGCTTAAGATTCCCCTCCCTTATACTTGTTAATACATCTTCACTCATCCCGTCCTTTTCCTTCTTATTGCTTTGATAAATTAACGTCCCATCCTGACTATAAATGTATATTGGACTAGACTCAGCATGTTTATAAATAAGATTTGTTAATGATTTCATCCGAATGTTTACGATGAGTACACCATTTTTCGCTGATTGATAGAAGGGAGTTAGTTTTACTAGCTCAAGGACATTTGGATTTGATTCGTCCTTTAGCCATGTCGAAGAATGTTGTAAAGATAGATATTTCTCTGATATTTCTTCTCGTTTGCTTTTAGTAAGCTGCTGTAAGCCATCCTTATTAATAATCCAGTTCCCTTGTAAACTTACTAAATCAATTGTTGTTTGACTAGGTCCGAAGGAAGACATGTAGTTTAATTGTTTATCAATTGAATGATACGTATCGAAGTTCTTTGCTGTTAATGGTTGTTCAATATACCCCTTAAATGGATGATCGTGGACATAGGAATTTAGAGTATAATCTAATGTTTGTAACTTTTGCTCCACCGTATTCATCGTCTGAACAACATTTTCTTGTTTCTCGAGCGTCACTTTTTCTTCAAATGAATTCTTCGTGAAAAAGTAAGCAAAGCCATTAAATAAAATCATAACAAGAGTTCCAACTAAGACGAATGGCAGAAAAATCCGATAAAAATATTTTGGTTTATGTTTCATTAAAATTCAACACTCCCCATCCCCTTTATAAAAGCGCTTACATACTTTCCCATTATAAATCCACAGCAAATTTTATGTCAACTTGACTTCAAGTCGGCATATGTGCTCTAGATTTATACTTATGAGAAACGACTTACTTGTTTCATTCTATATCGTCTATGAATGTACTAAGCATCATAGCTGAAAATAATGACAACAACTATAATCATTTGCTCTACTTTAGTAGAATGCCTACCGGCACGTTAGAAAAAACTGATAAATTGAGCATGATATAACATAATGATTATTTATAAAATGACTGCTACGCCTTATATATTTTTAAGGCAAATAATCATGTAAGCATTTTATGAGATGATCAATAACAAGGCCGATTTTTTAATCGAGCGCTTATCATTGAAAAAAAGAGCCCAAAAAGGACTCTTTTTTTCTGAATCATTTTATATTTTTTGTAGAGACTAAACGTAAGGAGGAGTTAAAATGATTCAAACATTTATATCAGCACTACTCGCTTCAAGCCTCGTCATGAAATATAATTTAAATTGGCATCGAAAATTGCTTTTTATTTCAATCCCGTTATTTATCATCTTCATGTTTATTCAAGCAGAATATGTGAATTATCGAGTCAAAGATAGATTATACGAGCGCTCCTAATCTTTCCTTAACCTCTTCTTCTGTTAATCCATGCTCTGCAATGTATCTGTTCCGTGGATGCTCACGGCATTCATCACTACATGAACGTAAATATTTATGTTCATTTTCCTCTGAGCATAAAATTTGTTTGTTACACTCAGGGTTTGCACAATTAACATAACGTTCACATGGCTCACCAGTAAAATAATCTTTACCGACAACAACTGGATTTACACGGTTTACTGGAACACTAATGCGTTCATCAAACACATAACATTGCCCATCCCATAGCTCACCTTGAACCTCTGGGTCTTTTCCGTAAGTGACAATTCCACCGTGTAGCTGTGCAACGTCCTCAAAGCCTTCCTTACGTAACCAACCAGAGAATTTCTCACAGCGTACGCCGCCTGTGCAATATGTTAAGATCTTTTTATTTTCAAATTTTTCGCGATTTTCACGAATCCATTGAGGCAATTCCTTAAATGATTGAATTTCTGGTTTAATCGCATTTTTAAAATGGCCTAAATCATATTCATATTCATTTCTAGCATCGATAACAACTGTATCTTCCTGCTGCATTGCTTCATAAAACTCTTTTGGGCTATAATATTTTCCTGTTAGCTCAAGTGGATTAACGTCCTCTTCTAAGCGTAATGTCACTAATTCTGGACGATGGCGTACATGCATTTTTTTAAACGCATGTTCATCAGCTTCATCAATTTTATAAACCATATCTTTAAAACGTGGATCTGCCTTCATATGCTCCATATATTGGTTCGTTTGTTCCACTGTACCAGAAACAGTACCATTAATACCTTCGTGGGCAATTAAGATCCGACCTTTTAATCCGATGCTTTTACAAAATTCTAAATGTTGTTGAGTTAATTCCTCAGGATTTTCAATTGTTACATAATGATAATATAGTAAAACTCGATATTCTTTATTTTCCATTATTCTTTCACCTCTATATTTATATTTGCAAGATATAAAAATGTAGGCTTCCATGAATGTGGTTTTTTTCACATGATGGTTGCGAAAGTTATCAATACTCATAGCTATTATGATTGATAAACATTTTCGATGTATACTTGCGACTGTACTATTATATCCTTAATTAGAAAAATAGACAGTAATTAAGATTAAACCAGATTTTGATGATAGATGCAAGGAAATACGAATTGTTAATTATTACCTAAACACAAAAATACTTGGATCAATGTCTTTAATCCAAGTTATTTGCAATTAATCAAGAGCAAGTAGGACTTGAATAGATTAGCTATAACCAATTTCTTCAAAGCAACTTCTCATACCATATTGGAATGATTCGGTTGAACTCTTCATGGTCCTTTATAACATCTAAAGAATATTCAAGGATTAATTCATATTGTTCCTTGCTTATTCGTAAGCTCCAAACCATGGCTGATACAATATGTACTGCACTATAGAACGTATAAAGCTTCCAAAACGATTGTTTGATCGGTTGACCTTCGTTGTATCCATCAATAATGCCTTTTGTAAATGGAATACTTACTCCTTTTGAAAAAAAACCTAACTTTTGCAAATCATGAATTGGATCACCCCAGTCCATACGTTGAAAATCAATAATGCCGGAAAATTTCTTCTGGTGAATTAATAAATTGGAAGGATGGAAATCATCGTGTTGAAACGTGTTTGGTCTTTCCATCATAATATGCTCATTTTCGGTGATATACGTAGTCAGCAACTCCTTTAGCCTTGAGCTAATAGGAAGATTATTGAATTCTAATAAATACTTATCATTTTTGCGTTTCTTCACACTGTACCAGGAGGGATAATTTTGAGGGGCTTGTAGATTATGTAATTTCAAGAGCTCAGCTCCTGCTTGAAAGCCTGCCGATAATTGTTCCTGTTCGGTTAATGCCTTCAGCGCCGTTTCTCCGTCATCACCAGGTAAGTACGTAAGGAGCATATACGAGAAGTCTCCATGATTCATCCTATTGAATTCAATCACTTTCGGTACATAATTTGAAAAGGCTGCTAATTTGTTGATTGTTTCATATTCTATTTTTCGCTTTGTTTCTTCGTTGATTGGAAAAATCCTAAGCAAGTACTTATTATCAATTACATATTTTTTATCATTAGAAAATCCTTTTATAAGCTCATAAATATGATTTGCATGTTTAAGCAACGAGACACTTTCCCTTATCATCTTTTCCATTCCAACAGCTCCTTACGTCTATTATTTAGGCAGTATATGAAGAGATTGAATTATAGAAATAAAACCATATGTATCTCGTCAAAGTAAGCCTTTCCTACTTTTAAGGCTCTTCTCTCAACTCCAAACTGCTCGAATCCTAATGAATCGTACAAGCGTTTTGCTGATACATTCGTTGACACAACTGTTAGATTAATTTGTTCAATCCCCTGAGTCCTTTTCGCTTGTTCTATTGCCGTCTTTAATAACATCTTTGCAAAACCGTTACCACGTTTTTCTGGTATAACGTACATAGCAACGATTTCTGCTTTGTGCTTTAATTTATTACGTTTTTGTTTTACCAACGTTACCGTTCCAACAAGTTCGCTGTTCTCGAATGCACCAAATGTTATCGCATCCTCTTTAGCGAATCGTTCCTTGTATTGCTCAACAGTATAGTCTTTCTCTTCTTCAAAGCTTGCTCCGAAGTTTTCAGGGTGTAATCGTAATGCTTCAAGTCTAATGTTTTTGTACGTTTCAGCATCCTCAATTCGTAATGGTCTAATCTCCATTTACACTCCATCCCTCATTTCCCTATTAGTTAAAAATTAGTCATTGCTCTGAATACCCAATGTTCTAATTATTAGCAAATACGACTTCCTTTGACTCGTAATCAAGGATGCGTGCTCTTACATCATTTTTTGATATAAATATAGCGGACCCGTCTCGGTCAATACAATACGCAATAGGGATAGATACCCCGGTATTTCCAAATGAACCGTCAGCATGGCTTGTTCCAATGACCATTGTATGATAGGTCATTGCAATGTTCGTTGCTTCTGTCACCCATTCCTCAAACTGTTCAATGCTAAACATTCCCACACCAATTGGATGAACAATTAAATCTATATCACTCGCTTCTTGACTGTTCATTCCTTGAACGATTAATTCATCACAAAGAATTTGGCCAATTTTTAAACCTTCCTCATTAACAAAGGTGGTTTTACTGTATTTTATCCGATCTAATGTCACTTGTCCCTTTCGATTAATAACGATTACCCTATCTTTCGGTTGTTCATTTAATCTTCTATAGCCTCCAATAAGGACAATATTGTAGTTTGCAGCTAATTTACAAGCTAGCTCAACATTTTCATTTAAATATCCCTCAGGAAAAATAACGATATCAACTGTTGGATTTTTTTTAACGACTGCTTCAAGCTGGTCTATGCCATTTTCAAGCTTTGGTTGAATAATTAAACATTTCATCCTATTTACCCCTTTGCCAAAAGGCGAAATTTCTTATGCCCAATATTCTATTCCCTTAATAATGAAGACATAAAGCACTATTATCGACTAATAGTTCTATATAGCTGTTCAAATACCTTCTTAATTACAATAGGACCTCTACTAACCTTAAACATGTGAGGTGCTGTTTTTGAAAGATTAATATGTGAGTAGACCTATAGAAAGTGAAATATAATGACAAGCTACTATATTTCATAGGAAATGACGATAATGCTCATGTATATTCAAAGCAAATGATCGCCTTTTTTAAGTCTTTATTATAAAACAAGTAAATACGATCCGCTCCATAAGCTTGAAAATAGTAACCAGTAGCAAATCCGATATATGTAAACGGATGACCATCTTCATCCTTTGGTACATATAAGAGATTCGTATAGTCAAAAGCCTCCTCTTCGTGATCACAATCTTCCAATAGTACTCTTCCCTCTTTAGTCATAAAGCGAATATCGTCTAAGAGGCCATTTACCTTAGGATAATCTAACCCCCAGCCACTTGCCTGCTTTTTGGCAAACTCTTGCTCTAATTCTTCAACAGATGATAATTCTTTTCCAAAGCTAGAATAAGGATAAATTTTCAGATTACGCTCATAATACTCCTTGCGAATTTCATAATCTTTTTCATTTTGCACATATGCTTCTTCTAATTGATCGGAAGGCTCCTGCTCAATGTCAAAATAACGCCAATCGGCTTCAAATTTATATTTTCCATCTATGACATCAAAGCCTAGCATATCTTCTTTCGAAAAATTTGTGTGAAACTGCGTCAGTTCACCAACACATCCTTCATGAATTTCCTTTGCGGAAACAATATGTAACCATTCATCCCATTCTGGATCAATACATTTTAAATTGATAGAACAAATCGGTAAAAAATGTTTTTTATGCTGTTCCAATTGATCATAAAATACTTCTTCATATGAAGGGAACGGTTTAATAAATTGTTTAGGTATGTTCATCATGTATCCCCTTTCTTAGATCGTTATGTGTCTCATTTTACCATTTTCTCTCATCTCTTAAAATTCCCTTGTTAAACAAATAAGGGAAAAACGGTAATAGAGTCATTTTACACATTGAAGTAATGATTTTTCCACAACAGAATGAGCGTTAATTCTTTGAATTAACGCTCGAGATTACCTATCGTCATTATTTCTAACATTCCGTTATAAGCGAATATCACTACTGAACTATTTTAAATCTTTATCTTTACAAATTTTCGTTTTCCAACCTGAACAATTAACTCATCAATAATATTTACCTGGAATTTTGTATCCTCTACCGTCTTTCCGTTTAATTTTACGCCTCTATTCTCAATCATCCTTCTTGCTTCACTTTTTGAGGTAAATAATTGTAGCTCGACGAGAAAGTCAATGATTGACATTTCCCTCTGTCCTTGCCAGCTAATCACTGGAATTTCTTTCGGGATATCTCCCTTTTGAAAAACTGAAATAAAATGCTGTTCAGCCTTATTTGCTTCTTCAATCCCATGGTACATTCGAACAATTGTCTTACTTAGTAACATCTTTGCATCTCTAGGGTGAAGAACTCCTGTTTTCATTTGCTCTTTAATATCTCGAATTTGTTCAGGAGAAAAATCTGTAATTAATTCAAAGTACTTATCCATTAACTCATCTGGTATAGACATCGATTTTCCGTACATTTCCTGCGGGCTTTCGTCAATCCCAATGTAATTTTTCTTTGATTTTGACATTTTCTCTACACCATCAAGTCCTTCTAATAATGGCATGAGCAAAGCTACCTGCTTTTCTTTTCCGAATTTTTCTTGAAAATGCCTTCCCATTAAAATATTAAAGTGCTGATCTGTTCCGCCAAGTTCAATATCACATTCTAAAACGACAGAATCATATCCTTGCATTAAAGGGTAAAAGAATTCATGAAGGGAAATCGGCTTTCCGAAAGCAATTCTCTCTTCAAAATCATCTCTTTCTAATAGTCTTGCTACAGTAATTTTCCCTGATAGTTGAATGATCTCTTCAAAATTTAACTTCGATAACCATTTAGAATTATAATGCAGCACGACTTTATCCATATCTATAACCTTAGCGAATTGTTCGAAGTATGTTTTCGCATTATGCTTAACCTCCTCATCAGTTAATTGTTTTCGAGCGATAGATTTCCCTGTCGGATCCCCAATTTTCCCAGTAAAATCACCGATAATTAATTGGATAATATGACCGTTCTCTTGAAATTGTCTCATTTTGTTAAGGACAACCGTATGGCCAAGATGCACATCTGGTGCAGATGGATCTAAGCCTAATTTTATTTTTAATGGTTTATTCTCTAATATAGATTTCGCTAGTTTATTTTCTAACTCTTCTGTTGGAATCATTTCTTGTACACCTTGACTATAAATAGCCATTTGTCTCATTACTTCTGCTCGTTGCTCCTCATTTAATTGTTCTTTAAAATGACTCATTTATCGTTCCTCCTAAAAAATTGAATATATCGAGTAGGAGGCACGTTGCCGTGCCGACCTCTCACACCACCGTACGTACGGTTCCGTATACGGCGGTTCAATTTTATGTTAAGCACGCACTTTGATATAATGTTTTTCACTAGAGATTAGACCGAATCGGGCTAATCTCTCATTGGTTATTGTCGTCGTGAGTATCCAAGTGTAAGCTATTCGAGCTGTCCCTTTACTTGTATGGCTATTTTTATAAGCACTATATTTATCCATGCCCAGTTTAATAAGATTTTTCCTACGATTCTTGGCAGTCTTCCATTTCTTCCAAATACACATTCGCATTCTAAATCTTGTATGAGCATCTATTCTCCCAAGTGCTTTCTTCATATAACCGACCCTAAAGTAATTGACCCATCCTCTAATCAACTGATTAATTCTCTCCACTTGATACTTTGTACTGACACTCCAATTCCTTTTTGTGAGTTGCTTAAGTTTGAATTTGAAACTATCAAAGGATTTTTGGTGTGGTTTTGCTTTGTATAAATCAGCTTGATAATCTTTGAAGAATCCAAATCCTAAGAACTTCATATCTGGGTCATTAGGTTTCGTCACTTTCGATTTCCCCACATTTACAGTTAACCCTAATTTCTCTTCAATAAATCTCGATACAGACCTCATGACTCTTCTCGCAGACATCTCACTTTTGACCATGATAATACAGTCATCTGCGTATCTAACGAAACGCAATCCTCGATTTTCTAGTTCTCTATCCAATTCATTAAGCATGATATTACTTAGTAACGGTGATAAGTTTCCTCCTTGCGGGGTGCCGATGATTGTTTCTTTATATTCTTCATCTATTTGAACACCACTTACTAAGAATTTACGAATAAGGGAAATGACATCTCCATCGTCCACCGTTCTCGATAGGAGATTCATTAGTCGGTCATGGTGTACCGTGTCAAAGAAACGCTCTAAGTCAATATCTACAATCCATTCATATCCATCATTCATGAATTCTAAGGCTTTCAAGATAGCCATTTCGGCATAACGCCTTGGTCTGAAACCATAGCTATATTCGCTGAATTGTTTATCGAACATTGGGGTTAAAACTTGTGCAATTGCCTGTTGTATAACCCTATCTCGAACAGTCGGGATTCCTAAAAGCCTTGTTCCACCGTTTGGTTTTGGTATTTCTACCCTTAGTACAGGACTGGGTTTATATTCTCTTTTCCGGATTTGGCGAATGATTTCATCCTTATTCATCGCCATATACCCAACCATTTCCTCCACACCCATGCCATCAACACCAGCAGAGCCTTTGTTACTTTTAACCAACTTGACTGCCTGGTCCAGATTATCCTTCTCGAGTATCTTGTCGAGTAATTTTCTTTCGTGCATGCTTGTTATTTCCTTTCCTTCTCGTAGATCGGTATCCACTTTGTCGCGGTTTGCCAGTGGTCTGTTTCCTTCCCCAATTGAGATTTCTATAACGATAAAATTGTTCAGCCCTTCGCTCTTTCAAACTTTCGTTTGACGTCTTCACTACTACGGCTTCTGCTGACTTCTCCCGGTCCAGTCCTATATCTCTATAAGATTTTGGTGTAGATCCGTGAGACCTCCCCAGTTAAGGTGCGAACTTTTTCCCTCTATCTATCTGCCATATATACAACGCATGTAAAGTAGCTATCGGACTTCAACTTCTTTTGCAGCCTTATCCTCATACGGTGCCTCTTATATGATTTCTGTTCGTCAGACCAGAGGTTTGCCTTGGGCTTCCTTCAGATTCCACGTCACCATGGACACCCTTGCCTTCAGCTATGTATTTGCCGCTACCAGGCCATACTCGGGACTTTCACCCGTTAGAGTTCGCCCATGCTGGGCGAACAAAAAAACCACATCCCAAAAAAGGGACGTGGTTTATTTTTACACGCGGTACCACCCTTGTTGAAGGACATCATCCTTCCACTTATCAAATAACGGCTCAACCGTTCTTTGCTCACCTTTACGTTCACAAAGAAAGCTCTAGGATTGTATTTCGTGTTATCTATGTATCGATTTTCACCAACCATCGATTCTCTAATAAACAGGGAGATAACGACTACTGAGTATCCCGTCACAGCTTTTTTATTATATTGTTCGTATTCAAAAGTGGTTATTTCGAATTACTTTTCTAAGCAGATTTGACATACTTTTTTGTTCATCTTTTGACAAACCTGAAACAATCTCAACTTCTCCTTTATGAAATTGTGGATAAAGAGCTTCCATCACTTGTTTGCCTTTTTCCGTTAATGCAACATAGGTTATTCTTCTATCCCTGTTGTCAATTCTTCGATAGCACAGCTCTTTTCGTTCAAGTGTCTTTGTTATATTGCTCACAGTTGCTTTTGAGACACCTGCAGATTCTGCTAATTTTTTCGTTTCAATCGATTCCCATATCCACAAATCATATAGCATAGAGAATGCCGTCCAAGATAACCCATATTCAGATAAGACTTCTTGCTCCATTTTGTTTCTTAATCCTTGTGCGACCCGATATATATTGGTTACGACTGAAATTGCATCAAGATGTAGTGAATCAATTGGAAGTTTCGTTAATTGATTGATTGTATCTATTTCTTCTGGAAGTAGTTCCCCATTCTCATTAAATGAATGTATTAGAATCACCTCTTTAAATTTTCAAAATCGTTAGCTATGAAACGATTATAGCAAACGATTTTTGTAAATACAAGAAATAATCGTCTACATTTAAATAAATCTCCTCCTCCCCTAACATTTTAGATTATCCGTTTATTTTCAAACCATCAAAACATTACCGTCTAGTACTTATTTGTCCATTTTCTATATCAGTTCTTAATTCTTGAATCCTATGTATTTGATCTGGGGAGGACATATCACCCTTCCGATAGTTATATCTATTTCCGAGAGGACTATATTATTTCAAGTTATTTTAGCTAAAAGATGTTATCTCACCATTTCTATATCAATAACATTTACACTAAGTGGTAAACTTTCTCGAACTTCACCATCATAACTAACTTTCACTCTATCCCCAACATGAAACGTCTCCTTACTATTAACGGATAAGTCTATATTTACACTATTACCTGAATGAAGAATTTCACCTTCTTCAATCGAAACTAGCGCACTTTGACCATTAATTTCTTCTATTGTTCCTGTAAATGTTGCGCTTGTCTTATTTTCCTTTTCAACAGATTGACATGCAGCTAGAAAACTAAATAATAAAACGATAATACTCAAACTAATTGTCTTTTTCATAGAAACTTTCTCCTTTTTGAAAATTTTCCAATTTCTTTAAATTAGTCGAAGAAATGAACAGAAGGTTACAAAAAACATACGATTAATAAACATTTGGTTAACGGCTCTTTAACATACGACCATGGAGCCCGTGAAACGAAGGCATGAGCGAAAATCAATAACCAAATTTAAAAGAGCTTAACTTACAAAAGGTCTCACTTTTAGAAACGCTTCAAAGAAAGACATGTTCTTTTACATTCTGGCCTATTCTCACTAAGCTCTTGAAACCTTTTCATCCATTATCCGTATATTACGATAGATACTGCTTAAAATGGAGGTATTTATTCATGTACGAATATAAATTTGTAAAAGTTGAACTTAGTAATTGGAATAAAGCTCCAAAGGAAGATTATCATGAAATTATCCACAATCATGCAAAAGAAGGATGGAAATTTGTCCAAATATTCGCTCCCGGTACTTCTGGATATGGTGCTGCTTCTTATTTTGAAATTATTTTCGAAAAACCTTATGAACTTTAGGGTATAGCATGAGTTTGCTAATTTTTCTATCTCTCTTTTCTAACTTAATAGTAGCTAAACTTTTGAACGAACCTCCTCCTATTCTTATTCTGAATAAAAACAAACGAATATAACATAATAAGAAAAAAATGGAGGTAGTTCTCATGCTGGCGACCTTTTTTAGAATAGCAAACGCAATTGGATTATGGACAATCGTTTTATTATTTCTGCCAAAACAATCCTTTAAAAGATACTTACCAGTTACATTATTCTGTTCATGTCTTTTATTAATCCAGACACTTCTAAACGTGATTTTTAATTGGTGGAAGGTAGTAGGAGGCATAAAATCAATGGTATTTGATGCTCTTGCCTTTATTTTCGGTCCATTTTTCACTATGAATTTATGGGTATTTCATTTTACATACGGAAAATTCCCCTTATATGCCTTTTGTAATTTAATCATCGATCTTATTTTTGCTTACCCATTCAATTGGTTCTTTCAAAAGGTCGGCCATTATAAATTAAAAAAGTTTAATTCCTTAACACTTTTTCTCATTTCCTATTCACTTTCATTTATAAATTATGGCTTTCAAAAATTAATTGAAAAGAAAGACTTCTAATAGCTAGAAGCCCTTAAATCTAATCTATTAACTATGGACATTATTTTTTTAAGCTGTGATAAAAATGCATTTTTTCTAAAAGAGGCACACAATTTTTAAAAGGGGGTTTGCGTAACCTTTGTTGTTTTTTACTTAGTTGTTGTTATTGATTGATTTCTACTTACAATACTCCCTTCCCGTGAAGGGTGGTGTGCCTTCTTTATAAACACTTACTTAACATTAATTTATCCAACACATCCTAGAGGAGTCTTGAGAGTAGCCTCAAATCAACCTTTATATAAATAGTTCAAAATAACAGTCTTTCAGAAAAAGGCTTATAAAAAAGACGTGTATCAATACACACGTCTTCAGTGATGCCTTATATTAAGATTTTCCTATAAAAACACTCTTCATTATATTCCTCTATCTTAGTATTACGAAATACCTTTGACAATAGAGCTTAATGCTTCGTTAATAGGTGTTAATGATCTGCCTAGTAATTTTTCAAAATCGTTGCTTTCTATCTCTAAAGCTCCCTCCCGAATCCCCTTTTGAATATCAACGAGCATCGGAATGATGAACTCTGGCACTCCAGCATTTTTTATCACCTCTGCATAAGTAACATCGTCAACATGCTGTACAGGCACTTCTTTACCTAAGACTGTACTTAGAGCAGCTACAAGTTCATCTTGAGTCAGTGGCTGGCCAGAAAGCTCATAAATTGTATTTTCATGACCGCTTCCGGAAAGTACTGCTGCTGCAGCTTCTGCATACTCTTGTTGAAGTGCCCAACCTACCTTACCAGACCCAGCAGATGTGATCCATGGAGCCCCTGCTAATACACCTTGGATGCTTGAAATCTCATTCTCCAAGTACCAATTGTTGCGTAAGAAGGAGTATGGAATCCCAGTTTTTAGAATGGCCTCCTCAGCAGCACGATGTGGCGGAGCAAGAAACATCTTACTCTCACTCGCATTCCCTAAACTCGTATAAGCAATAAATTTAACTCGAGCCCGCTCTGCCGCAGCTACCGCATCAGTATGCTGTCTAATTCTTGTTTCATTATCTCCATCTGCTGAAATCAATAATAAACGGTCAATCCCAACAAAAGCCGTATCCAATGTTTCAGGATGATCAAAATCTCCATGCCTAACTTCAATTCCACGTTTTTTAAAGCCTTCTGCCTTCTCCGGATTTCGAACACTAATTACTACTTGTTCAGCAGGTACTGTTTTTAATAATGTTTCAACAACCTTCGATCCTAATTTTCCTGTTGCCCCTGTTACTAATAGTTTCATCCTATTTCCTCCTTGTAACAACTTGTATTTATCTCGAATACATGTATTCATCATAAATACTTCCCTTTCTTTTGTCAACAATCTATTTTTATTTTTCGTAAATATTAAGGTATAATACGTTGTAACCAAATTAAATACATGATTGTTTAATATATGTAAGGCTATTTTTGTATTTTTGTTTTGTTTGTAATTTAATAATTAGGAAACAAATACTGCACGAGGAAAGCAATCACAACGACTACTACTAAAAAAATAAAGTTTACGAAAACAGCCTAACGAAGAAAAGATATAAAAAACATGGTAGGTGAAAAATAATGTCCATCAGCAGCAGGTTCTCTGTTGGAATTCATATTTTAGCTCTCATTGAGTTAAATAAGGATGGGGTTAGTTCATCAGAATTTTTAGCTGAAAGTGTTAATACAAATCCAACCTTGATTAGAAAAATTATGGGAATGCTTAAAAAGGCAGGATTAATCGAGGTTAAGCCAGGTATTGCAGGGGCAAAATTAGCTAGGGAACTATCCGAAATTACAATGCTAGATGTATATAAGGCAGTTAGTGTTGTAAAAGAGAACGAATTATTTAGTGTACATGAAAATCCAAATATCAAATGTCCAGTTGGAAGGAATATTCAGAATACAATTGACCCGATTTTTTCTGCAGCCCAACTAGCAATGGAAAGCACATTGGGCCAGGTTACGCTAGAAAAAATCGTAAAGGACATTGTCGATAAAGATTCAAACGCTACTAAATGAAATACAACCTTAGGAATAAGAATGGGGCACTTAAATGTTCCTCATTCTTATTTCATAGTTTCAACAAATTGCTCCTCATTCAAAACTTGTATTCCATTCCTTTTTAGCAATGCAGAGGTTACACCATTGCCAACAATTTTCTTTCCTTTAAACTCTCCATTATAGATCATTGTACTGCCACAAGATGGACTGTTCTCCTTAAGCACAACAGTAGATGCTTGTAATTTTCTAGCTTTTTCTAATGCTGCATGAGCACCTTTAATGTAAAGCTCTGTTACATCTCTTCCTGACTTCTCAACCACTTTTGCGTTGCCATCAAGGACATCATAACCGTCTCCGCCGATAATTTCAGCTGGTTCTCTAGGCGTTGTAAACCCACCGAGTAATTCAGGACAAATCGTCACCGCCTTATTCTCGTTAACTAATTGACGAATTGTCTCATCTAAACTATGTGTACCATTATATCGTACTTCTAATCCTGCTAAACAGGAGCTAACGACTATCATCAAATCTACACCTCTCAAAAATAGAATTATATACGTATTATAAAACTTTCATGAATAGGGACCACGCTAGTAAAAGTTCTCTGTCCTTAAAATCTAAATAAGCATCCTTGTTTTTCTTCAGTCATACCGCTAGTCCTGACAACTGCATTGCAACTTTAGAGGAACTTCCTTTTATGTATTTTATTGATACTTAAACGGGAAGTTAGCGATCAACTCATTGAATTTACGCTCCCACTGCATGAAATCCGAACTAGGCAAATACCCCCAAAATTGTAGTCCTGAAGGTTCAAATGAAACAGTTATAAAGTAGGTATCACCCTTTTGCTCATCCCCGTACCAGCAAGGATATTCTGTCTGCTTGCCTAAATACGATGGCAAATTTTCATATATTTCACCTAACTCTTCATACGTTTCTTTAGTAAACTTGCTTTCGTCAACCATATATACTCTCTCAAACTCTACGATATCGTTAACAACAATAAATC
>NZ_CADEPK010000217.1 GCF_902829255.1 Metabacillus niabensis
GTTTATCACTAATAAATGCAGATGGTGCGCTATTTTTTAAATCAGCCGTTATTATCTTCCCAGAAATATTATTTGTATGATAAACCTCCTTAAATAGTTTAATCAGTGAAACTCTCCTTCCAGAACTTGTGAAAAGAATATTGAATTCATTGTCCTTGTTCATATTCATTACTCCCTCTAAATATTGGCATTGTTGCATAATCGCCATGCTTTATACCTTCAGAATTAATAACCTTTTTTATTGTTAAAAATAGGATTTTAATATCTAATAGGAAGCTTTGGTTTTCTACATACCAAACATCTAATTTGAATTTTTCTTCCCATGAGATACTATTACGACCATTTACTTGTGCCCACCCTGTTATTCCTGGTTTAACTAAATGTCGCTTTGCTTGTTCCTCCGTATATAAGGGTAAATAGTCCATAAGAAGTGGACGAGGACCAACTAAGCTAATATCCCCTTTTAATACATTTAGTAATTGTGGGAATTCATCTAGACTATATTTTCTTAAAAATTTTCCAAATGAGGTTAACCTTAGCTCATCAGGTAATAAAAAACCATTTTCATCTCTTCCATCCGTCATTGTACGGAATTTATAGAGTGAAAATGGCTTTCCATGTTTACCTGGTCGTATTTGTTTAAATATGATCGGTGATCCTAAATTTATTCGAACAAGGATTGCTATGATAGTTATAAAAAACGATAACAAAATCAGCATTACAATTACGCAACCAATATCGAATAGTCGTTTCATTTATAGAAACCTCCCTTATAATTTAGAAAAGGTATCTTTATACATTAAATAACTATTATTAGATATTATCAGTTTAATAACCTTTTCTACATTTTTACTCTTTGGCTATAATAATTAATGATTTTATCATCGACTTTTTCATCAAATTTCCTCGCAAAAAAATAGTTTGACTTGTTAATACTTTTTTTATCCTTTGTTTGTAAAATTTCAGGATGGTTTCCATTCCAATCAATATAAACTAAATTATTATTTATTACATTTGTTTTATATTGTGAATTCATAATAATAGTCTGAAAAAACCATTCATCGGGGCATAAAGCTCTTTTAAATGCTTTATAGAACCAACTATTATTTTCAACAAATTCAGCTACATATTTAGCTACATTTAACGGCATGCAAAACCATTGGGAACCATGATAATATTCATATTCATTTGGTAATTTATAAAAGTTAGGTGATAAATTCAAACCAATACTATATAAATAAATGATTCCCCTTCTTAATAGCCTAAAAGGGTGATATTTACTACTATATTGCCTTCTTAATAAATTAAACCATCTTACATTTAGAAAAGCTTTATCAATTCTTTTAGTTATATGTTCCGAAGTCATAAAAATTTTACTGGGATGCTGTAATAAGTACTCCTTTAAGCCATTTTTCACTAATAAATCCTGCCCACTACGTAAGCAAACAAAATCATAATTTTTATTCGCTTTTAAAACTTCGTTTATTAATAGTAAAGTAGCATCAATCTGAGAAATATCTCCCCAGCTTACATTAATCGATTTTTCAGTAATATATAC
>NZ_CADEPK010000218.1 GCF_902829255.1 Metabacillus niabensis
CAACTGTGCAGTTGAGTTCTTCTTTAATCTCCCTAACTAAAGCAGAATAGATGTCTTCATCTTTTTCGACTTTTCCACCTGGGAACTCCCACATATTTGGAATTGACATTTCAGGAGACCGCAAAGCACAAAGGATTTCATTATTGTCATTTTCAATAATCGCAGCAACTACTTTAACAGTTTTTTTCATAATATCCCCCAAACAATTTTTTTACTAGTTTATGATAACATTTCGTAATTAAATTCAAAACTATTATGTAATTTTATCGTTGCTCTCAAATAAGCTCAGAGGGTTTTGAAAAGAATGTAAAAAGAGGGTCATACATGCTTACAATTATTAAAAATTTCAATTGAAATTTCTAGTGTTTTAAGTGATATAAATTTAGAATTAAAAGAGAATTCGTCCATGACCACCTGTTAGGTTAAAACGAGTTAGCTTTATATACGCTAAAAGACACACAAATGTTGATATATCAATGCTTAGATTTGAATTCATTTAACACATAAGGAATTTTTGATGTAAACGTTTTTATCATAGTTTTAACATCGAAAATGGTGAATTTAATTTTTATGCAGTTTATGAATTTTCATAAAGAAATTAATCAAAATATATCAAAAAGAAAAGTATGAGCTAGCTAAAACCTAAACAAATGGACCGTATTGCTTCAAATTCATGATACTAGTAGTCCCCTTCTCTTTAATTTGGAAAATGCACTTGAAGAAATTCTTGCAAGCTTACTGAATTCTTTTAAAGCAAAGATTAACAATTATTTACTTCTTGTACTTTTTTGATGGTTATATTGTTAAGAAGATATAAGTTGAATGATTACATCTCCTTTCAAATTATAGGTTTTACGTTAATAAATTAAGTCCAAACTGTTACCATAATCGACATATTTTGTGTTTTTCCAATATTACTTTTAAATAATTTGGAAGCCGTAATTAATAAATAAAAACGGCTCATTTTCACCAGTCCTTTTGTAATAATGATAAGGCAAAATAATAGTAAGTCAGTTTTCATAAATGGTTAGTACAATAACTATTTTTTACCATAGATAAGAGTTCCGTGATATAATTCATATGAGAAATTTACTATGGTGGGGATAAATAAATGAGTGTACAAGGATTAACTTTGAAGCAAAGTATGTCGAAATATATACAGGCTATAATGCCACAAGAAGAAGATAAATTAATTTTTGAAAATAGTCTTATAGAATTTCTTGAAAATCTCCATGCGAAGCCAAACGAATCTGAAGAATTTCAAAAAAATTTACTAAAGGATTTTCTCCAAAGTTGTCTTCCAAAAAATTTCATTAATACAAATGGTAGAACAGACCTTGCTATTTATAATGGCCCTTCTCCAAAATCGACAGTAGGAATATTAATTGAATCCAAGAGTTTATCAAATAAGGGAGAAATGATTTCAAAAGCTAATTATAATACTAAGGCTTTTCAGGAAATTATTCATTATTACTTAAACGAACGTTTAGTAAATAAAAATATTGAAATAAAGAAGTGTATAAT
>NZ_CADEPK010000219.1 GCF_902829255.1 Metabacillus niabensis
ATTAATGTTTACTTCCCTTGCTAATTCGATCGAATCTACAAAAAAGCTATTTTCTTCATAACCCTTTTTAATTAAAGCATTAAACATTTTTGATTGAAACGTAACAATAAGACTATCATTTGTTGACTTAACTACAGAACCTAATAATTTATCAACCTCTCTAGTCCCACGAAAATCGAATAATTGCCACGTATCTACTTTTATATCTTGAAGCATTAGTTGTGGCTTTCTAAAATTATTCCATTCATTAATTGATAGCTCGCCGATTGCTGATAACTGGACTGACGGAGATAGTTCATCATGAATATAGCCTAATCCAAAACCTACACTATCTAATTGATGGACATCATCCTCGAAAACGAGCTTCAAATGATTTTGTTCTGATCCGATTTTTCGTACATTTGCAAGAGTGACCTCTTCAATTTGTACGATTGGCTTAGGATTATCCACCCCAAATGGAGCTAATTTTTGCATTTCTTCAATAGAATGAACAGTTATTTCTTCAAGTTTACAACATACATCAACTTTCGTAATTGGAATAAAATCCGTTTCAGTTAATTGTTGTTTCCCTTTTTCAACTAATCGTTTTCTTAACTCCTCAACGTCTTCAAGCTTTAAAGTCATACCGGCTGCCATCGGATGGCCTCCAAAGTGTGGTAAGATATCGCGGCAAGTTGATAGATTTTCAAATAAATCAAAGCCTTCTATACTTCTTGCTGACCCTTTTGCGATCCCTTTTTCATTATCAATGCTTAGAACAATTGTTGGACGATAGTACCTTTCAACCAATCTAGAAGCTACAATTCCGACAACTCCAGGATTCCAATTTTCCTTCGCAATGACAAGTACTGGATTATCTTCAATCGGAAAATTTGCCTCTACCTCTTCAATCGCCTCTTCCGTCATGTTGTTTACTAGTTTTTGACGTTCTTTATTTAATAAATCAATTTCATGAGCGATTTCCATCGCTTCGTCCTCATTGTCTGATAAAAGCAAATCAACAGCGGGATCTGCAGATTGTAATCTTCCAACAGCATTAATACGTGGAGCTAACGCAAATCCAATCGTTTCCTCATTAATTGTAGACAAATCAACATTTGCAACCTTTAATAATGCTTTTAAGCCAACGCGATTTGTCGATTTCATTTGCTTTAATCCCATTTTAGCAATAAGTCGATTTTCATCCTTTAATGAAACAAGGTCAGCAATTGTCCCAATTGCTGCTATTTCTAGTAAATCAACAGGTAGCTCTCCAAGTAGTGCGTGACATAACTTAAATGCAACTCCAACTCCAGCTAACTCTTTAAACGGATATGGACAGTTTGGTTGCTTTGGATGAACGATCGCAAGCGCATCTGGTAAAATTGGACCTGGCTCATGGTGATCAGTAATAATAAGGTCAACACCAAGCTCCTTTGCAATATTCGCTTCATGCACAGCAGCAATTCCTGTATCTACAGTAATAATTAATGAAAATCCTTGAGCATGGGCAAACCTAAATGCTGCTTCGTTTGGACCGTATCCTTCTGTAAAACGATTCGGTATATAAA
>NZ_CADEPK010000220.1 GCF_902829255.1 Metabacillus niabensis
CCTGAAAAGCCTCTTACAATCTCAGGAGGATTATGTTCATTAACATCTAGTGCTAATTCTTCCAAAGGATAGAGTGCTATTCTTGTGCCTTCATTCTTAAAAAAAATAATATCTGGATTGGATTCTGTCCCTCTGATTGAAGTGTCAAACCCCAATTGCTTGAAGAACTTGTGTGACTTTACAATGTCTTTTGTGCCCAGTGTAATGATATTTAATCTGTTCATCTCTTACTCCTTTATATCAAATTTTTTCCTTATCTCTTATGTAAGTATTCTGCCCTTTAGTTGAAGAAAACTGTTTAGTTCACAATTTATCCGTACTGCGCAGTAAATAAAGCTGTTTATTATCCTGCTTATTCAATAATAGCGCCATTTTCTTGAGGAAGCCTAGAGTTGAATTTTCAGTACAGCCTCATCCCACATTATTTCTCCTGTCTTCTTAAAACCAACATCCTCATATAACTTTAATGCTCTAACGTTTTCAGGCTCTGCACTGGTATAGAATTCAATGTTACCGTATGTATTCCTAATAAGAACTATCAATTTTATCACTGCTTCTTTACCATAGCCTTTTCCCTGATAGTTCTTATCAATCATTAACCTGCACATTTCCATACGTTGTGTTTCTGGATCTCTACCGTACATTAAAAAGCCAACCATTTTTTCTTTTGCGTATAATGCTAATGGATAATATCCTTCAACAAATTTTGACTGCAACAGAGAATAACAGTTATCTGCAACAAAAACCCTCTGATCGTCCGATACCGTTAAGCGAATACACTCTTCCCAATTATTTTTATCAATATCTTTAAACTGAATCGACATTATATCCCTTCTCCCATTATTTCAATTTACTTCCTTCACAATCTTTGTCTATTTTACATAAAGGCATAGTGGTTTCTTATTATATTATACTGCCCCTTTAGTACAATAAGTAATGTAATATTTCTTCTTTGGTTGAAGTACCGTACCATATAGTTATGAATTCCTATTTGTAGAAAAATGGAAACAAACTTACGAACAACACAGTATCGCTTTATCAAAAGCATCTTCTGGTACATATACTTTCCCATTCTCAATTTTATAAGGTATATCACTACTATCTAATTTATCTGTATCAACAGTTTCTAAGCTATCTCCCCATTGTATATATTCACCCGTATATTCCTTTTTGCATCCAATTGTAATAAATAAGGCTAAAAATAACATCATAAAATAAATTTGCTTCATATTCATAATCTCAACTCCAGTTAATGAAATAGACTACTAAATTTCATATTAACCTATTGTTTTTTATATAAGATTAATTTCCAAGTATACCTACCACACTTCTTTATACCTAAAATGTATAAAAATGACATATATACTTAATAGCTTTATTCACCTCCCTCAGTTTAATATGAATATCTCTCGAATGCTCACTTATTCGCAGGATTTCATAACCCTTTAAATTAGATTTATGGGTAATGGATATGAGTTCAGATCATTTTGGCTTCGTGAAGGCATAGTGA
>NZ_CADEPK010000221.1 GCF_902829255.1 Metabacillus niabensis
AATTAATTTCGAGGTAAATGGTTTAGAAATAGTGAACATTTTTTTGGTGGTATATCTCGAATTCGAGATTAAATTATAAAAAACAAATTGGAGGAATTTAAAATGGCAAAATGGACAGTAGATCAATCACATTCAGCGGTAGGATTTGAAGTAAAGCATATGATGGTATCAAAAGTAAAAGGTCAATTTGATTCTTATACAGCAGAAGTTGAAGCAGCGGATTTAACAGATTTAACAACCGCATCAATTGCATTTAAGTTTGATGTTTCAAGCATTAATACACGTAGTGAGGATCGTGATAATCATTTAAAATCAGCGGACTTCTTTGAAGTAGAAAACTATCCAGCAATTGATTTTAAATCAACAAGCATTACTAAGGATGGAGATGACTTTAAAGTAACTGGAGATTTAACAATTAAAGGTGTAACAAAATCAGTTACGTTTGACGTTGAATTTGGTGGAAAAGGAACAAATCCATGGGGAGTAGAGGTTTACGGATTTGAGGCAGAGGCAAAAATTAACCGTGAAGAATTCGGTCTTACATGGAACGCAGCTCTTGAAACTGGTGGCGTACTAGTAGGAAAGGATATCAAAATTAAGGTTGAATTAGAAGTAAATCCAGCAGCATAATGTAGCTTCAAACGCTTTAGGACCTATGTTGAATTTTATTTAAAAGGGTACTATTCAGCATAGGTTTTTAAGGAGTGATACAAATGGAACTAGCAAATGAAGCTTTAAAGGCAGTGACCGTCATCCTTCGTGCCTCTCAGGTCATTGAGGATGCTATCCGAAAGGACGTAGCAAATTATGGATTGAATCCGACAGAATTCTCTGTTTTAGAATTGTTGTACCATAAAGGTGAGCAGCCGATTCAAATGATTGGGAAGAAGGTTCTTATTTCAAGCAGCAGTATCACCTATGTAGTAGATAAGCTTGAGCAGAAAAAATACGTAAGACGCAAAGGTTGTCCAGAGGATCGTCGTGTCACATATGCAGTGTTAACGAATGAGGGGAAAGCTTTAATGGAG
The DNA here is from genome assembly GCF_902829255.1 of Metabacillus niabensis. Taxonomy (GTDB): domain Bacteria; phylum Bacillota; class Bacilli; order Bacillales; family Bacillaceae; genus Metabacillus; species Metabacillus niabensis. The sequence goes on from NZ_CADEPK010000221.1 coordinate 1,029, forward strand.
AGGATTTTCCCACAGCATGAATTGAAGATTCGTGAAATTTTTCAAGATTTGCATACAGATGAAATTAAGGATACAATCTCCTTAATAAAACGAATTGGACTAAGAGCAAAAAGATTATAATTCTTTTTGCTTATATGTCTCGAAATCGAGATATTGGAAATTGGAGGTATAAAAAATGAACCAATTAAAAGGACTACATCACGTAACAGCGATAACAAGCAGTGCAGAAAAGATTTATGAATTTTTCACATATGTATTAGGTTTACGACTTGTTAAAAAAACAGTAAACCAGGATGATATTCAAACATACCACTTATTCTTTACTGATGATGTTGGAAGCCCAGGTACAGATATGACATTTTTTGATTTTCCAGGAATTCCAAAGGGTGTCCACGGAACAAATGAAATTTCAAAAACATCTTTCCGAGTGCCGGATGATCGTGCATTAGAGTATTGGGTGAAACGGTTTGATAAATATGATGTAAAACATACGGGAATAAAGGTGCAATTTGGTAAAAAGACTCTATCCTTCGTGGATTTTGATGAACAGCAATATCAGCTTATTTCAGATGAAAATAATAAAGGTGTTGCAGCTGGTACACCTTGGCAAAAAGGACCGGTTCCTTTAGAATTTGCGATTACAGGATTAGGACCAATATTTGTTCGTACTTCATATTTTGATTATTTTAAAGAGTTACTTGTGAAGGTTTTCAATATGACTGAGGTTGCCGAGGAAGGTTCATTCACCCTCTTTGAGATGGGGGAAGGCGGAAATGGGGCTCAAGTTATCGTTGAATACAACACGGTGCTTCCACAAGCCCGACAAGGATATGGTACAGTCCATCATACAGCATTCCGCGTTGATGAACGAGCAGACTTGGATGCTTGGCAACAGCATTTACAGAGCTTTCAATTGCCTAACTCTGGGTTTGTAGATCGTTACTTTTTCGGTTCTCTATATACAAATGTTGCCCCATCGATTCTATTTGAACTAGCAACAGACGGCCCTGGATTTACGGGTGATGAACCATATGAAACACTGGGGGAAAAACTATCTCTCCCACCATTCTTTGAAGCAAAACGTGATCAAATTGAAAAGCTAGTTCGCCCAATTGATACAGTACGAAGCACATTGAAGATTGAGAAGGAGTATTTGTAAGAAAGAAAGCCTGTTCTTTAATAGCAGAAAAAGCTATGTTTCCCGAGCAGCCCCACAAAGGTGATGAGTTTTATCTCTCATTTACTTTGTGGGGCTTTTATGTTCTTTAATTGGAAATGATGATATAAGGTGCAAACGTAATGATATAAGCTAAAAATAAAATGCCTGAAGCCTTTGTGTATTTCGTTTTAGTAAGATTATTTATTCCGTTATTGAGGACTCCTAAAAGAAAAATACAGAAGCTTAAACCTAGTGCTGCCATTGACACGATAAATAGAATTTGTTCCATCAATGATTTCCTTTCTGGTGATTGTTGTCTTTAGTTTAGCAAGACACATTATTTTGCAACATCGAATCAGCGAACAAATAGCCTTTTTGCGTGACATTATTGTCACTTTGCGAAATTGGGACTGAGAAACGATCAAATTTTTGGACGTAAAATGACGACAAATTTGGTAAAAAAGGGTTAAAATAGTTCTTTAGTATTGATTTTTTATATTTTTTCATAAAATATGAATCTATCATGCTACTAATCTTTATAAGCTTTATGTAAGTAAGGGGTTTTTGTTATGGAACGAATCGAGAAGCGATCAATCGCCGTTTGGAGTATTAGTTCGATCCAAACTTCAATTATTCAGCTATTCATTGTAGGTGTGATTTATTACTTTTTTAACAGTTATTCATTTGTTAAAACATCAGGACATATACTTTTTGTCTTTATTTTTATGAAATTACTATATGAATTAGCAATGGATCCAATTATATATAGAAATACGAAATATCAACTTAATGAAGATACTCTAATCATTAGGATCGGTGGATTAACGGTCGAGGAAACGACGATACCACTGATTAGAATTCAACACGTTGATATAGAGCAATCGTTTCATTCTCGCCTATTCGACCTTTATAGTCTAAACATTTATACAGCAGGTGATACTCACAGCATTTCGTATATAAAAAAAGAGGTTGCTGATATGTTAAAGGATAAATTAATCTCTGTCATTGCCGATAAAGGAATGAAACTAGATGAATAAACAGAGAGATCATATAATAGAAATCCTCTATTATAACTACAGAATAATTAAAGACCAAATAATAGCATTGCTTACCTTTATCATTGCGATAGTTGGCACTTCAGATCAATACGATGACTGGATTAAAATTGGCTTTATTATCGCATGCTGCATCGCTGTACTTTACTCATTTCTCCTTTGGTATTACAAAGTATATGAATTTAAAGATGGAGTGATTGAATATTCACACGGTGTCATAAACAGAACAAGGAATGATATCCCGATCCAGCGAATTAAATCAATTAATACGTCAGATACCGTTATTAAAAGGTTGCTAAAGATATCAAATTTACATATAGAGCTTATTGGAGGGGGAGAGGTCTCCTTTGTATTAAGTAATAAGCAGATAAAGCGGTTAAGAGAGACGATATTTTCACAAATTCGCACGGAGGAGGGAATGGCGAAACAGCAGGTATTTAAACCTCTAGAGTATTTGTTAATTGGAACGACGAATGTTTCATTCATAATAGCTTCAACCTCTATTACCTTCTCATTAGCTTCGTATATATTCCATCATTATCCTTGGATTTTTGGCTTTGAAGCGACTATAGAGGAGGATAATGGAATTATCGGGATAGTTACAGATGTGAAAAGCTTTTTTGAGCTACCATTAGAGTCTATTTTTCAGACGATGGTTTATGCATTGATAGCTTTCATCATCTTTTTAGTCATTGCCATCATTCTCTCAAGTATTATTGCATATTTAACGTATTCAAGCTTCCACATTGATACAAATCGTAAGGAGATAGAGATCAGTTACGGTAAGCTCACGAAAAAGCATTTTATTATCCCGCTTAAACAAATAAGATCTGTCCAAATAGTAGAACCATCTGTGTTGAAAATATTTGGTTATGCTCAGATTAAAATTGACAATGTCGGTTTAAATCATACTGCAAGCAAGTCACTGTTTATCACACCGATAATCAAAAGGAGTAAAGTAAATCGTGCTTTAAGCCATTATTTAAAGATGTTTGAAAATAGAGATATTGAAATGAGGCCAAGTGGATCAGCCTTGTCAATCTATTTATTTTTATTCTCGTACAAGTTTGTTTTAGGTGTGATCATTCTTTCGATCATTGTCCCTATTACAATATATGGACTAGCTTTATTACCGATCCCGTTGTTTAACGGATATCGCAAATGGAAACACACAGGTTTAAGCTTTGACAATCATTTTCTAACCTATTCTAGAGCAACTATGCTCAAAAAGTATAAAATCATCATACGTAAAAAATTCGTTGAGACGACAGGTGTCGGTTATAATATTGTTACAGCAAAAAATAAAAAAGCAAATTATTATTTTGCATTGTTTTCCGAGGATATAAATGAAATCTATGAATGTATGTTATTGGAGGATAACAGAAAAAAAGATTTTCTTAATTATCTTTGTTAATTATACTTTGTAGGTTGTTTTAACATGTTTATCATAGAATTATTTGTTTCAATATGTGCGATACTTCTATAGCGAAGTATCGCTTTTGCTACTACAACTAAAGAGGGAGTTAGATATAAGGGGAGATTTTTGCTTCCTGAAGATAAATTTTGATAATCCTTAAAGTGAAAAAATCTAAAAGTCAGATTCTTCAATTGGTTTACTTAAGATTCTTTTCAAAGATTTTATTACCCACCAAACAATTACTGTTATTAAAGAACTTTCACATAAACTTATACAAAGTACAAATAAAAGCCTACCTAAATCTTCAAGTTCATTGAATCCGTAAAGCTGTAGTTCCCAATTATTAAAGATATTATGATATCCGATAATGATAAAGATTATTGTAAAAGGACACCACCAATAGAAATTGTTTATAAATCTAGGTAAATGTAATTCCAAATTGTTTCCTCCTTTCATGTATATTTCACCATATAAATCCAGTGATTTTATCGTTACAAAAAATGAAGATAAAGACTGAAATGATACATATGCCCCTTTTAATAAAAATAGTGAAAATGGAACTTATTTGAAATGTTAACTCCAAATCTGCAGTTGATATGTTACACTTTTCTTGTATTGCTATATGGATTGTGGGAAAGGGGAATAAAGGATGAACAAAAAAGTTTATATTGATCTAAGTCATACAATTGAAGATGGTTTGATTACGTATAAAGGACTTCCTGCTCCTATTATTTGCGATTATCTTAGCCGAGAGGAATCAAGGAAACTTTACGAGCCTGGTACAGAATTTCAAATTGGTAAAATTGAAATGGTTTCAAATACAGGAACGTATGTAGATGTTCCATTCCACAGATATGCAGATGGCAAAGATTTATCGAAAATAGCTATTCAGAAAATGGCTGGACTAGAAGGTGTGCTCGTCTCTGTTGAACAGCATATAGAGGAAATAGATGAAGAACTATTTTATGGGCTTGATCTGGAAGAAAAAGCTGTTTTAATACATACTGGCGGGGACCGCCACTGGAATACGGATCAATATTTTGAACATCACCCGTACTTAACAGAAAATGCAGCGAAATATTTATCCAGCCAAAAAGCAGCACTTGTAGGAATTGACTCATATAATATAGACGATACTTCTGGTAAAGCTCGTCCTGTCCATACAACTTTATTAGGTGAAGAAATCCTCATCGTTGAGCACCTATGCAATTTACAAGATCTGGTCAATAAGCAATTCCTTTTCTACGCTGTTTCTCCAAAATTTAAAGGTGTTGGAACTTTTCCTGTACGTGCTTTTGCTGAAATTGTATAAGGGGATATCATATTTTTAGTAAGGTTAAAGGCAGCGAAATCCCTTCTTACCAAATTTATCTTGGAGGAGAAAAAGTATGAAGCAATTACCATTTGAACCACCAACAGACCATTATGATAAGCATATCGAAGAAATAGATGAACAAATATGTTATTTAATGAATCAACGGAAGGAACTTTCTAAAAATAATCCTGGTTTTCCAACGAAACAGCTTATTGCCAGTTGGTCTAGAAAATATAATTTTTATGAGGATTATCTAAACAGTGTTTTTGCAAATTTCTTAAGCGAAGAGCTGTTTAAACCAGTTGTAGAGCCAAAAGGATTTCTTAAAAACATCCCTATCTTAAAGTCCTTTGAAAAGGATGATCGGTTTTTTTCAGTTACTTTTGTCCGCCAATATGAAAATGCGAGTGTTGTTCATTTTACGATTGATGGAGAGGATGGTGATGATCCTTTTCCTAGAAACTTTCGTGAGGACCATACCTATTTTGAGCTTTCTATAGAAGGTGAAGGAACTGATTATGATTGCAGAAATGAAGGTGGAGGAGGCTCAGGTGGACATGAAGCATATACATTCATTGTAACACCAGCTTTACCAGACGATATTTCTAAATATAAATTCGTTTTTAAAGAATATAAAATACCGTTCCAAAGGCCGACGGGTTTTGAATTCACGATTTAAATCAAATATAGGTAGATAAATTCTAAGCTATATTGACTGTTTAGCAACCAGTCGTGGGAAAATGATCATTGAAATCGATGGCTATTATCACCAAGTACTGCTTACAGGAGAAAAATGTTCTAAAAAACAATTGAAGCAAAAATATTTGAAAGCAAAAGAATTAACCTATGAAATACTAGACCTTCCTAACGTTTTTTGTCGGCTTTATCATTTTGAACAAATCCAATATGATAGCGATATTCAAGTTGATTTTGTTATTGATACTGATACAGATCGCATTTATTTCCCTTCTTAAAAATGAGTATTCTTTATTTAACTAAATTCCCAGGCATTTTCTTCATCTGAAGTTTTCTATTCTGTCATCATGAGAACGAACATGGAAAAAGAGGTTGGGAGTAGAAGGGAAATTTTCATTAAAAATACTTCAAGTTTTTACCATCTTAATGAAACATATTGAAAGGCAAAACGTAAGTATATATATATACTATTTTGGAGGTACATATAGGATGCTGAAAAATATAATTGGAACGATCCTTATTCTCATTAGTTTTGCCGTATCAGGAATCAATTGGTTATACCTTGAGCCAAGAGGGATGGAAGTAATTCCATATTGGATTCTGTTTGTAAGTGCTTTAGGTGGAGGTTTCATTAAATACTACAAAACGAATCAGGAAAACACTAATGAAAATTCGAGTGGAAAGAATGGAAAGTTAAGGAAGTTTGGTAAAATGGTAGATTATCTTATCGATGCTCTCTCAGGTCATATTGATAGTGACGAAACAGAGCAAAGAATCGATAAACGACCTAAAAAATAGGCGAACTAATAAGTAACTTCCCCCCAGTTGCTAGCTAGATATAATTAACAATTGAGGAGAGTTAATGAAGGTTAAAACTAACTTTGAGCGTTAATTCAAAAAGGATTAGCGCTTTTTGAAGTTATCATACTAGCCTTTTAAGGAAAGGTTATACATTTAAGCGTGTAATATTAATACCTATTCATGTATAATAGAGGGAATATTCTGATAGTTATTCTTTTTACGAGGTGTGATAGTTTATGGTAAAACACGAATATGAATGGGTAAAACAAACAAGACAGATTTTATTAGACCAATGCAAAGAATTGAATGAAAATGATTTTACGAAAGAATTTGGCTTTGGTTTTCAAAGTATAAAAGACTCTTTAGTTCATGTTGCTGGTTGTTATCATGCATGGCTTGGTTCCTTTGTTCTTTCAGAAACGGCTTCACCGCTATTAACAAAGGAAGAAATTGATAAGATGCACGTGGAAGATATTGAACGTTATTTTCAACAAGCTGATAAATATGTAGCTACTGTTATAGAACGATTTAGCAATACATTTGATGATATGATTGAAAAAGAGCCCGAATGGAGAGCTGGAAGCGGCAAGATTAGAAAAACGCCACATCAATTACTTATCCATTCGATTACACATGAATATCATCATAAGGGGCAAATTGTTGCAATGCTACGCATGCTTGGTGTTACTCCTAAAAATACAGACATTTTGGGGCTACCTGAAAAGGAATTTGCAAAATATAAATAATAGATAGTTAGCTAACGGGTGGTGAGATACTTTGATATAGAAGTATCTCTTTTTATAATTGAATATTGGGAAGTTTGTGAAGGTTTCTTATCATTGCTTATATATTATTCTTTGTTCCTTTCATATTCATTGTAAATTTTCTATTTGATATTGTTAATTTAGAAAGAATACAAGGGTTACCTGTGTTTTCACCATTCATTTTCTGTACTTTAGGTTTATTTTTTGCATTAAAAGCGTACAAAATCAAAAAAACTCATTTAACTCTTAGTGCGATTATTGCAAATATAGTTCTATTTTTATTTCCGTTTCTTTATATGATTGGCGGGACAGTGATTTTTGGTGTTTAGTTTATGGATGAAATCTTCTCTAACTACCGAAGCCTTGAAGAAAACCTTGGGAAAACCGAAAATTAGTAAAAATGTCTATCTTCCACAAGGAAAGCAGGATAATCCGAACAATCTAAGATGAAATAAACTGCTTTTTTGTAAGGTGCGTTAATCCAAGAGGAAGGATTAGCGCTTTTTGTTGGGGTTAACATGGAGTAGTAAAATCTATACAAATAAGTTTTTTTATAAAGTTTAATAAAAATAATAGCATCAATTAATTCCTTTAGAACATGTTCAATTGTGGTATTATTTTTACAGTTAATACACAATTATATTATTCAGCTAGATGAAAGGAAGATTAGATGTTTTTCGATGTAGACCCATCTCTTTTAGTTATTTTAATAGTTTTTGGATTTTTAGCTTCATTTATTGATTCGGTTGTCGGGGGAGGTGGGTTGATTTCATTACCTGCTTTATTATTTACAGGTTTAAGCCCGGCATCTGCAGTTGCAACGAATAAATTAGTAGGGACAATGGGCTCTTTAACGAGTACATATATGTTTTATCGTTCTGGGAAATTGGATTTAAAATCGATATTTAAGCTTTTTCCACTTGTTTTTATAGGCTCAATACTAGGGGCTTGGGCTGTTCATTTGATGAATCCTGAGGTTCTTAAGCCGTTGATGCTAGTAATGCTCGCTGCTGTAGCAGTTTATACTGTCTTTAAGAAGGATTGGGGTAGTGTTTCAACCTACAAAAAATTAACCAATCGTGGCCTCATTATTTTTATCATAGTAATCTTTGCTATCGGTTTTTATGATGGGTTTCTTGGTCCAGGTACAGGCTCATTTTTAATTTTTGCATTTTTAATGATAGGATTTGATTTTATAAAAGCAGCAGGCAATGCGAAATTTTTAAACTTTGGCAGTAATATTGCTGCCCTATTGATGTTTATCTATTTAGGTGAAGTAAATTATTTGTATGGATTACCGATGGCAATTGCTGGAGTTGCTGGAGCGATTTTAGGTTCGAAATTTGCCATTAAAAGAGGCAGTGGTTATGTACGTGCATTGTTTATCGGTGTAACGGTTTTACTCTTAACGAAAAATTTATATGATCTGATCGCTGTACACTTCCATCGATAAGAGGAACAGAAATATACTGTTAGGTCACGATACATATTTTTTAAGAGAGACAAAGGAGGAACAATGGATACAACGATTAGAAAAGTAGACAAGGAAGAAGCTTGGGAGTTAAGGCATAAAGTAATGTGGCCACATAAAGACTTTGACTACATTAAGCTAGAGGACGATGCTACAGCTATTCATTTTGGTCTTTTCAAACAAGACACACTCATTTCTGTCATTTCTCTTTTTATCGATCATGAAGAAGGACAATTTCGGAAATTTGCTACTGTCCAACATGAGCAAGGAAAGGGTTATGGAAGTGCATTGTTAAACTATGTTTTAAGAGAAGCAAAGCATTATGGCATTAAGAGAATTTGGTGTAATGCGAGAGAGAATAAGGTGAATTTTTATAAAAAATTTGGTTTGCGAGAAACAAAGTCCAGCTTTATAAAAGAGGGTAAATCGTACGTAATAATGGAGAAAGATTTGTAGACTAATGGGCTGGACTACTATATTAGAAGTAAAGTGTGCGCTAATTCATCAAGAATCAGCGTTTCTTTGTTAATTTATACTACTAATTTGGGTCGTTTAGTTTATTCATATACCCTGGTTGGGTATGTTATAGTTGTGATAAAGTCCAAGCAATTTTATAGAGGTGAAAACTGAAATGAAAAAGCAGCTTATCGTAATTGGTCTTTCTACGATTATCGGTTTAAGTGGTTGTGGAAATGATGATGCAAGCCAAGAGAGTAACTCTAGTCAAACGAATCAAGAACAGACGAATCATTCAGATCATTCAGTGCATTCAGGGATGAATCACTCTAGCTCTGGTGAGGTTCCTGAGGGGGTAAAAGAAGCTGAGAATCCAACATTTCCGGTTGGCAGTACAGCCATTTTAGAAACAGATCATATGGAAGGGATGAAGGGTGCTGAAGCAGAAATTGTTGGTGCTTATGATACGACCGTCTATACTGTTTCTTATACGCCAACAACAGGTGGAGAAAAGGTAACAAATCATAAATGGGTTATTCATGAGGAAGTAAAAGAAGCAGGTGACACCCCTTTTCAACCAGGAGATGAAGTCACTCTTGAAGCAGATCATATGGAAGGGATGAAGGGGGCAAAGGCTACTATTGATACAGCACAACAAGCAACTGTTTATATGGTAGATTACACGCCAACAACAGGTGGAGAAAAAGTTACAAATCATAAATGGGTGACAGGGGACGAGCTTTCAGCAAAATAAAATTCTTAATGAATGATCGGTTAGCGTTGCTGCAATAAGTGGTGACGCATTTTTTATGTCAGTTTATGAATAAAAATAAAATAGCCTGGTGATGAATTTGGAAAATAGACTAGAGAGGTTAATAAGGGAAAATAAAATTAGGTTAGCGAAAAAACAGCTTATTGATGACTTAATGAAATACCATGAGATTGATATTTCCGAAAAAGAGTTTGTGGACTTTGATAGCTCAAAGAAAGAGCATAAAAAAGTTTATGAGCGAATTCGAACAGATAAGATTAAATCTTTTTCATTTCCCTATGACGAAGAAAAGATGAAAGCAAAGATTGATTTTATATTTGATTATTTTAGCAAATATGAAGAGAAAACAGTCATGTTTTATCCTTCTGCATTTGGTTTTTATTTTAAGAGTAGTAATCAACTATATCTCGAGTATCCAGTTGCAATTTCGATACCATTAGCAGAGTGCAAACAGATGGTAATGAAGTTAATGGTAGAAATGCACGATGATTTAATAGTCATATCAAGAGAATATAACTTTGGATTTGTGTTAAGTGAAAATGAATATTCATATGTAAGCATTGAGTATTGGGATCATTGATGACTTCTTAATAAATTAACAGGTAGCGGGAACGTAAAACTGGATAACAATGAAGAAATAATAAATAAGTTGTATCATGGCTTTACTGCAATAGTGGTAACACATTTTTTTGAATTTCCTTTCTAGAGATTATGGTACAATAATCCCAGAACTTGTAAATAGGGGGGGTAATATGAATACCGGTGATTTAATCTTTCAACTTTTAATGTTTATGATTATATTCTGCATTTTTTTTGCTGTGTTTTTTCTCGTTCGATCACTTGTCGCAAAGAAACCAGATAGGTCTAAAAATATCGAAGAGAAGCTTGATAGAATCATTGAGTTACTTGAAAAGGATAAGGGAGAATAAGCTCTTTTATCCTTTCTTTTTTACATAGGGTTTTTCTAGTAGGAGGGGTAATATGTATTTGCTTTTGTCAATATTATTAAGCACTGTTCTAGGATTTGTTTTATTGATGCTTGGACCACTGTATGGTGGGCTTATTGCTTTCGGAATAGTTTTGGGCTGTATTTTTAAAGGGTTGTATTTACTTAATGATATTCATAGTAGAATTTCAAAGATATTACCGAAAGGAGATAGAGTTCAGGAAGTGTATAAAAAATACTTGGAGGAAAAAGAGCAAAATTCCCTTTAGTGATTGTGAAACTTCAAAATGGCATCTTCGCCAGTTTATAGGTGCTGGTAGTTAGGCATGATTGAAAAAGTTAACATTAAAGTTAATGTTATTTGTAAGGAGACCGTTCAATGAAAAATCAGCGTAAAATAGAAGCTATCTTTTTAGACAGAGACGGAACAATTGGCGGGGATGACACTGTACATTATCCAGGATCATTTCAATTATATCCCCATTCTCGAGAACTAATCAATAAATTGAAGGAAGATGGAATAAAAGTATTCTCCCTTACAAATCAACCAGGAATTTCTGAAGAAAAGCAACTTCGCAAGATTTTATGGATGAACTCACTAAATTTGGTTTTGATGATATATTTCTTTGTCCACATCGTCATAGTGAAGGGTGTATATGCAGAAAACCTAATACTGGAATGCTTATGAACGGTGCAAAAAAATATCGATTAAATTTAGAAAATTGTGTAGTCATAGGTGATAGATGGAGTGATATGCTAGCTGCCTCTAAAACAAATTGTTTAAAAATACTTGTAAAAACAGGTGCAGGTCAATCTGCATTAAATGAACATTTTTACAAAATAAAAGATATAAAGATAGAATATATTGCTGAAAATATTAAGGATGCAATAGAGTGGCTATATTACCAATTCAAATTAAAAGATTATTAGTAATGTCTTATTCCTGAACCAAGGTAAGAGAAGTTATAAATAAGGATGGAAGAAAGTTTTTCGATTTGTATAGAGATAAGCTTGTGGAACAAACAGGATAACTAAAACTCCTGCCACATAAAGTAATTTGACAAATAGGGATGTTACTTTTTAAGTCTCTCAATTCTCCTTGACACGATACCAACCAATGTCCTAATATGAGAGATTAGAAAAATTGAGCATAATTATACTCGACTGTCAACTAATTGAAAAATTGATAAGGGGTGTTTTTTGATGACTAATAATACAATGAATCCTAAGGTAGATGAATTTTTAAGTAAGGCTAATAAGTGGAAGGAAGAGTTTGAGAAGTTGAGAAAGATCGTTCTTGACTGTGAACTGACGGAGGATTTTAAATGGATGCATCCTTGTTATACGTTTGAGAACAAAAATATCGTTTTAATCCATGGTTTTAAAGAATATTGTGCCCTTCTTTTTCATAAAGGTGCCTTATTAAAGGATGCCAATGGGATTTTAATTCAACAAACGGAGAATGTACAGTCGGCACGCCAGATTCGCTTTACTAATGTTCAAGAAATTATTGAAATGGAGCCTATTATTAAAGACTATATTAAGGAAGCCATTGAAGTTGAAAAGGCCGGCTTGGAAGTCGAATATAAAAGGAATACAGAAGTCACGATTACTGAAGAGCTTCAAGCTAAATTTAATGAAATCCCATCCTTGAAAACTGCTTTTGAAGCGCTAACCCCAGGACGGCAAAGAGCTTACATTCACCATTTTTCTCAACCTAAGCAATCCAAAACGCGAACATCAAGGATAGAAAAATGTGTAGACAGAATTTTAGCAGGAAAGGGATTAAATGATTGCATTTGTGGACTATCAAAAAAGATGCCAAACTGTGATGGTTCGCATAAGTACATTCAATAAGAAAAGAATGGATTACCTTTTCTTGCATAGGAAATATATTCAAGCTAAATCAATAATGATTACTAGAATTTAAGGAAGCTACGTTGGAACTGGAATGTGTATTACGAGCTAAGAAAAGAAAATATAGTACATAAAAGCGTACCCTTTGGTCTTTGCTGAGAGGTATGTTTTTTTTGTGACTGATCGATAGCGTTACCGCAATATATAAGAGGTAACGCATTTTTTGTTCAATAAAACATTATTCCAATTAGTGGTAATTTTATAAAAAACAGGATATTATACTATTGAAAGTGAGTTTAATTGAAGGAGTACATAAATGTTAAGGATAAAAATGAATAAGTGGTATTGTTTACTAGCGCCTTTGTTTTATTTTATTTATGCTTATACAACTCAGATTTATGAGGGAGCTGGGTTTTTAGATTATTTAAATGTAATCGTAAACTATGGAGTGATTTTAGTATTATCTATATGGTTGATGAGTAAATCAGTAGTGGAAACTAATTTGCACTTTGTTATTTTGTTTGTCTTTGTTCTTTATTTGTTCGTGTTACATTCCTATGTAACGTATGTTAATATCGCATACTATTTTACTCAAGAGTATGTAGGTAATCATTATGTAAGTATGCAACAAATTAATTTAAGCCCATTTAAAACAATACATAATTACCTGTTTGGTTCTTTAGTCGCCCCTGTGACCGTAATTCAAACTGTAGGAAATTTATTTTTGTTATCACCATTGGCATTTGCCTTACTATCGTTAAAAATTTTAACTAACAAAGTTAAAGTTGCTTTGACCATACTCTTAACAACATTGTTCATCGAGACATTTCAGTTCTTTATAAATTTTAGCACGTCTGGATATATGTATTCTGAAGGAGGAATCAGAGCAATTGATATAGATGATGTGCTATTAAATACAGCAGGTGGAGTACTTGGAATTCTCGTATTTAACATTTATAAAAAGCTAATTTCAACCCCTCTTGATAACAAAAAGACAGTTACTTCGGCTTGAAACGGTCTCTTTATAGGATGTAAATTTAAACTTTAACTTTTTAGTTTTTTACTTATGCTCAATTAGTGTGTGCAAGTTATTTCGTAATAAGTAAAGGGTGTTTTGAACGATGGACTTTGGCCTTCAAAAAAGAAGAATATACTTTTGGTTGTCCTTTACCCTATTAATCTTGGGTGTTTTTTCGTGGGTTCCCTATTTAGTTATTAACATCCAAGTACCATTTGGGATACTAACGACGATTATTAATTTAATTGGCATGTATTTAGGGTATTTATCAAATAATAGATTACTAGCTTTAAGTAATTTAATAATGGTTTTTAGTATTATTCCTGTAATAGGCTATATTTACTTAACAAAAGGTTATCTACCAATGTAATGTTATTCATCAAGTCAGTGTAGGTTAGCGAAGAGGAGACTTTAAAGCTTTCATTTTATAGAATGAAAGTCTTTTAGAATTGATTACGGTTCTTAATTGTATTGGAAGGTGTATATAAAATTGGATAAAACAAATTCTTACACATATTTTGGAATAGAGAGTAACGGATAGATAGGAAGAAGAGGTTTAGTTGGGAATAAAAGAGGTATTTTAAATCCTGACGATATATCAAAAGCACTTGGAATACAGCCTTTTAGCTGTTGGAAAAAAGGTGATAAAAGAAAGGATGGATCAGAGTATCTATTTTCTTCTTGGAATGCAGAAAAATCAGTTATAGATAGGTTAGATGTTGAAGCGCAATGCTTGGACACAATAAAAAAATTGAAAAATAAAATATCAGTATTAAAATCTATAAAAGAGCAATATGATGTGAATTTTGGAATTATGGTAGTTCCCAGTATTTATGGAGAAGAACAACCTCAAATATATCTTAATGAGGAAATTATAGAGTTTTGCTATTTGACAGGTACAACGATAAATTTTGATATGTATATTTATCCTGAGGAATAAATATGATAATTCCGTTTAAATAAGAAGGGTTAGTAAGCAGAGAAGTTGTGTTGGGACGTTACCGCAATAATGGTAACGTTTTTATTGTGAAAAAGAAAACCCTAGGCTAGGCCTAGGGTTCCAAAAAGCTTTCAGCGTGGTATTAAAAAAACTCTTCCGTGGTGCTAAAATATTTTTGGTTCCCCAACCAAAATATGAGCATACGGAGGAGTTTTAT
>NZ_CADEPK010000222.1 GCF_902829255.1 Metabacillus niabensis
TTAGGACTTTTTGGAAGTGGCCCGCTTGTAATGAAAAAAAAATCTTTTTTAAAATATCCCTCTTCCCCACAATAAAACAAAAAAGGTCTAATACCCCCACCCCTTTTCCAAATTACCTAAAAACAAAGCTCCCCAACCAATAATAAAAAAAATAAAAAAAACAACATTAAAACAAACTCCTCTCCCATCCCCGAACCCCCCACCGCCATAGCCGTAGCCGCCGCAGCCATAGCCGCCGCCGAATCCATATCCGTAACCCATTATAATTCCTCCTTTTAATGGTTTATCACCAAAATGTTGACTACCTAAATAACGGACTTATTTATAATAGTCAAAACCAAAACAAAATTTTAGTACCCAACGAAAGCTGCACCGACAATAATCAATAAAATAAATAATACAACAATTAACGCAAAACCAGCGCCATAGCCATAACCTTTACCTGTACCACTCATAAAACAACACCTCCCTTTCGTTGTACTAATACATTATGTAATTAGGGAGATGTACGTAAGGGCATTCGCACAGAGACATGCTTTTTATTTTTTGCTATGTTAAAAATGATTGTTGATTTTTAACTTTGTTTTAAGTGTCAAGTTTGCTAAATTGTAAGAAATGCGGGTAAAATGAAGAAGTTATAATGATAAAATGATTACTGTTATGAATATTAGAAAGTTAGGGTGAAAAATATTGAAGAAAATACTTTTTATAATGATATGTTTCGTTTTATTTTTTCCATTTATGGCATCAGCACATACAACGCTTGAGTCATCAACACCAAGTGCTGGCGAGGTAGTAACGACGGAATTAAAGGAAATAACACTTGAATTTGCGGGTGAAATTGAAAATAAAAGCACATTTACATTGAAATCAAATAACGACGTCGTTCAAGTAGACTCCATTACAGTTGATGGAAAAACTTTAACAGGACAAATCCCAACACCATTAAAAAATGGCGAATACACAATTACGTGGAACATTGCGGCAACAGATGGACATTTGTTATCAGGAGAAATCCCATTTACAGTAAATATCCCGAACCAGGAGGAGTCTGAAGTTCAAGAGGATCCAGCTGCCGAAACTGATGATGCCCAAGTAAATGAAGAACAATCACCTCAGGTAGACAATGATACTGATTCAAATAATGAAGAAAGCGATGATAACCGTTCTATCATTTCAACTGTTTCAATAATCGTCTTAGTCATTCTCTTAGCAGTTGGAATAGGAATTTTAATCCGTAAAAAGAGGTAGGATATGAATCAATTAATACCAATTACCGAATACATAACATATATGTTATTTTCATACTTGGTAGGCTATGTCTTCCTGCAGTTTATTCCTAGCTCTAAAAAGCCTGAAACGACCGCTTCAAAACAGAGTGTATTAATAGCTGTATTAGGAATCATCATTTTCACTTTTCTTCCAGTGCTTCAGGTGATTTCCTTTTTTTCGACAGAGGGTCTTTTCAGCCTTACATCCTATTCTATTTTAACTGAATTTCAAGTAGGAATAGCATGGTTATACGGTAGCTTCTTTGCCGTTTTCTTATGGATGATTATATATGTTGAAGGATCAAAATATATCCAAGCAGCCCTTTTATTCGTGATGATTATTTCAATCGGATATGCAAGCCATTCAGCTTCAATTTCGTTAATCCCTGGACTAATCTCACATTCGCTCCATTATTTAGTTATTACAATATGGGTAGGTGTTCTAATTCATATTGGCTGGCTGTCAAAAAATACAATTCATTGGCAAGCATTTTTACGTTGGTTTACACCATTATCTATTACATTATTTCTCATTACCATTGTAAGTGGTGTTTCCCTAATGCTTCTTGCAGTTGACTTAAAGGACTATGTCAACGCTTGGGCACTTCCATATGGACAAATGCTGTTATTAAAACATTTAAGTATTATTCCTGTTTTAGCGTTTGCGGTAATTAATGGCTTTTTATCACGAAAAACGAAGCATGATAAAACATTTAATCCAAAGAAATGGATTCAGGCTGAGACTATTTTTCTTATGCTTATCTTTTTCATTACCGGTGTTCTAGGAACCTTACCACCGCCACACCAAGTAAATGCAACAGTCGTTCAATATGGTCCTGCTTCTTGGGTGCAATATTTAATTGGACAAGATATTGTTCCTCCATTTCTTTTTCACATAACACCTGGGCTTCAAGGTATTATGTTGCTTACGATAGCAATCCTTTTTCTAGCGATGATTTTCATAAGCTTTTATAAAAAAATTACACCGTGGATTGCCCTATGCTTTGGATTATTTTTCGTCATAGCCACCTATCTCGGTCTAATGATGTCAGTGAATATCCAATAATGATAGCAGCTTTCATTTTTATAATGAAGGCTGTTTTTCTTTGCTTCGCTTTTAATCTGGATTTCCCGTTTCCAATTCGCTCATCTAAATGGAAAAGAATATACAATATAGGCAAAATTTTTTGAAGATTATTATATTACGATATATTGACTTTTAGAAATTATGAAAATATACTAAACTTTGTGCTTTTTATTAAGTATTTATATTTTTGCAAAAAAACATCTTGGAGGAAATATGCGTTCACTTTTTAGAAAAAAATCAATTACACAGCTTATCCATCAAAGTCAGCAGCGCACACTTGAGCGAACACTTAGTGCGATCGATTTAACAATGTTAGGAATTGGAGCTGTAATTGGAACAGGTATTTTTGTTTTAACAGGTGTGGTTGCAGCAGAGTCTGCTGGTCCTGCATTAATTATTTCATTTATATTATCGGGGATTGCTTGTGCATTAGCTGCATTTTGCTATGCAGAATTTGCTTCAACCGTACCTATTTCAGGCAGTGTGTATACATACACATATGCTACGCTTGGAGAGCTCTTTGCTTTTTTAATCGGCTGGGATTTAATTCTTGAATATTTAATTGCGATAGCCGCTGTTGCTACAGGGTGGTCTGGTTATTTTCAAACCCTCCTTTCCGGATTTGGGATTCACTTCCCAAAAGAATTATCCTCTGCACCTGGAGCAGGTGAAGGAGGAATCATAAATTTACCAGCGGTTATTATTATTTTCCTAATTACAGCATTATTATCTAGAGGGATGAAGGAAAGTAAACGAATCAATAATATTATGGTTGTAATAAAGCTCGCAGTTATCGTTGCATTTATTATTGCCGGAATATTCTATGTAAAGCCTGATAACTGGACACCTTTTGCACCGTTTGGCTTTGAAGGAATCATTACAGGTGCTGCAACAGTGTTCTTTGCCTATATCGGGTTTGATGCTGTCGCAACAGCTGCTGAGGAAGTAAAAAAACCACAGCGCGATATACCGATCGGAATTATTGCTTCTTTAGCAATTTGTACAGCGTTATATATGATCGTATCATTAATTTTAACGGGAATGGTTCCATACACTCAATTGAATGTAGCTGATCCTGTATCATTTGCTCTACAATTTGTCGGACAAAACACAATAGCAGGTCTGATTTCCGTAGGTGCCATCACAGGAATTACAACCGTCCTTCTCGTTATGGTATATGCGCAAGTACGCGTTTCGTTTTCGATGAGCCGTGATGGATTACTTCCTAAAAAGCTTTCAAAAGTTCACCCGAAATTTAAAACACCGTATTTAAATACGTGGATCACAGGCTTTATCGCTGCAGCACTTGCTGGATTTATTGATTTAACAACATTGGCACATTTAGTAAATATCGGAACATTAGCTGCCTTCACATTAGTCTCTATAGCAGTCATTGTTTTAAGAAAAACACACCCAACGTTAAAGCGAGCATTTAAAGTACCTTTCGTACCAGTTTTACCATTGATTAGTACGATATTATGTATTCTTTTAATGACAAGCCTTCCTGCGGTAACATGGAAAGCCTTTATCATTTGGATTGTGATCGGATTAATTATTTATTTCACATATTCACGGAAGCATAGTCAGTTGAATAAATAAATTATTACCGCCTTAGTTTCGAAAACTAAGGCTTTTTCTTATGTCCATTGGTAAGTCATATGAACATTCCCCTTACATTTTTTTCATCTGCTCGATCTTTCGCATGAATGTCCTTAAACACTCAGATAACAACTCAAGCAACACAAAAAAGACCGACATCTAAAATGTCGATCACGATATTTAGCTACTTCATATATTCTTACAGACCGACCGGTAGTGATAATTCAAGTTCACAAACTAAGTCATCAAAATGAACAATCTCATATTTTTCATGCTCTTTTTCAGTTTGTTTACTTATTTTGATTATCTCATCACTCGAGTAATTAACTACACCTAAGCCGATGCGTTCGCCATTTTCGTCGATAATCCGAATGACAGCACCTTTGTTAAATTGGCCCTTTACTTTCATAATATCTGAAGAATAAATACTATGATTATGATCAGCGATTGACAGTTTTGCAGGCTGATAAATGACGAGTTCTCCTTTTGGGCCTGAATGAAAAGCAATCCACTGTCGTTTTTGATTTAAATTTACTGTTTCATCGGTTACTTCAAAATAAGTTCCTTTTGCTTTTCCGCTTACTGCATCAATTAAAATATTCGGAATACTTGCTTTACCTAGAAATGTTGAGATGCCCGATGCCATCGCGATTTTAACTGCATCGATTTTTGACTTCATGCCTCCAGTGCCTACATGGCTCCCCGTCTCACCAGCACCTGCCTCTATTTCGGGAGTAATTTCATACACTTTTTCAAGTAATTTTGCTGCTTCATTTTTACGAGGATCTGAATCGTACAATCCATCAATATCTGATAAAATAATCAATTGTTCAGCACCAACTAAACCGGCGACCTTTGCGGAAAGATTATCATTATCGCCAAATTTCAAGCGGTCTACTGTGACGGTATCATTTTCATTGACGATTGGGATAATGCCTCTTTCTAATAAAACATTTAATGTATTTCTTACATTGTTATAGCGATTTTCATCCGAAAAGTCACTACGGGTAATGAGAATTTGTGATGCTATATAGCCATGAGATAAAAAAATTTCTGAATAAGCCTCGATTAATAAGCCTTGCCCAATTGAGGCAGCTGCTTGTTTTTCAGGTAAAGATGTCGGTCGATCAATAAGCCCTAGCTTACGATATCCAGCAGCAACTGCTCCAGATGAAACAAACACAATTTCATATCCCTCATCTTTCAGCTTTGCCACTTCATCTGCTAGCTTCTCTAATTTACGACGACTTATTTCTCCATGTCGACTTGTTAATGAACTACTTCCTACTTTTATTACAACCCGTTTTTTGTTGTTTAATTGGGTCGACATTGTATCACTCCTGAATTAGTAATCTCTTTAGAATTGGACGTAAAGCTTAACGATACGATTAAATTTGCGCTTCCACTCTAATCAATACTTACTAAAATGCTATCTTTGATTTGAACACTTATTTCCTTTGAGCGTTTTGTTGCATACTCAACAGCTTTTGAGATAGCTAATCCGCCTTGATATACTTCCAAAGCACTTATTCCAGCAGCAGTTGTTCCATTTGGTGATGTAACGTTTTCTCTAAGTAAAGTCGGCGACTCTTCCTGTTCCTGAACCATTTTTGCTGCCCCTACAATCGTTTGCGCAATGATTTGTCTTGCGTTTTCTACCTCTAGTCCTGCTTTCAATGCTTCCTTTTCCATATATTCCATGAAATAATAAAAATATGCTGGGCCACTTCCGGCAATGCCTGTAAAAACATCCATCTTTTGCTCATCGATTATAAATATTCTCCCAATACATTCAAGCAAAGATTTCGCTAATTGGATTTTCTCATCAGTTGTATGAAGACCAGGGGAAATTGCTGTCGCAGATTCGCCAATCATACTTGACGTATTTGGCATAACTCTAACAACTTGTTGGTCATTTTGAAGAATTTGTTCAAAATAAGATGTTGGGATACCTGCTAAAACAGATAATATGAGCTGATTTGCTTGAATATGATGCTTTAGCGTTTCGATTGCTTTCGCAACATCCTTTGGTTTCATCGCAAAAATAAAAATATCTATTTCAGTTAAGGAAAGCTGATTTTGCGTTAACCCAATAACACCATATTTGCTTTCTAATTCGCTTAAACGCTTCTCATTCGTTCGGTTAGTAACAATAATTTGTTTTGGGGAAATTTTTTCTGATTGAACAAAACCTGAAATCATCGCTTCAGCCATGGAGCCTGCGCCTATAAATAAAATCTTTTTGTCAGCTAACATCTCATCTCTCCAATTTCTAAAATTTTGTAAAAAGGGATTAAGGAATAAAAAACGATTTGTCTTTTACGTTTCAATGGTAACATGCTGATATATTTATTCAAGGTAAGACAATAAGGTTGTGAGCATTTCTTCCAATTAGTTAGTGAAAGCGTAAACATCTATTGTTAAATGACGATAAGGACTGTTAATAAGTCATAATCACTTGTCATCGCTTATTTTTAAGTTTTATTGAGTGAAAATTCAATCACTTCATACCATAACAGGAAGAAATTTCAAATTTTTAATAGATTTCTATCATTTATTCAATAGTTAGTTCCTACTCGCTCAAAATGAAGTTAAGCGATGTTTACACTGCCACCAAATATATGGGGAAATATGGTTTAATAACAAATAATTAGAAATCTTTTTTTAATCCTACTATTTATCCTTTTATTTTTCTTCTAACTAGTATACAATTCGACTATGTCCGTCTAAAATAGGCGTGACTTAAAATTTTCGGCTCATAACCTTTCTTACCTGAGGCAAATGAGAGGAACTATATTTATCCCAACTAAAAAAGCGCCTAATAAAGAGATTAACGGGATATTTCTTGGTCATTAACGAAAGGAGAAATATTAATGAAAAAATATGTTTTATTCTTATTAATCGGATTATTCACCTTTTCACTCACTGCATGTAATGATGATGAAAAGAAAGAGTCAGCTAATACTGCGGAAACTAAATCAGATGAAGAAGCAGCTGCAGAAGCAAAGGAAATGCAAAAAAAGCTTGATAAGCAAAAGGTTGAAGAAAATACCGTCGTTGCGATCGTAAATGGTCAAGAACTTAAAGGATCAGATTATAATGCACAATTAAATATAGCACAAACGACGTTTCAACAGATGGGACAAGACCCAACAACTGATGAAGTCGCAAAACAAGTGAAGGATTATACGCTCGAAAACCTTGTTGGACAAACTTTATTGATGCAGGAAGTTGATAAAAAAGGCTATAAAGCAACAGATGAAGCCATTAATAAGAAGCTGGAAACAATTAAAGGACAATATAAAGATGAAAAAGCGTTTGAGCAAGCGCTAAAAAATAACAACATAACACTTGATGAGCTAAAGAAGCAGATCTCAGATGAAGTAAGATATAGTCAATATATCGAAAATGACTTAAAGGTTGAAGAAGTAAAAGAGGAAGATGTAAAAAAATATTACGATACAATGGTTAGCTCATTAAAGGAATCTGATGATAAATCAACAGAAGTTCCAGAGTATAAGGATGTTAAAGAAACATTAAAGGTAAATTTAGAATCCCAAAAAACTCAAGAAAAGCTAAGTGAAAAGGTTGAAGAATTGAAAAAAGCTGCGAAAATTGAATTAAAGATTTGATGCAGATTTTTCAAGTTGCCTGCTACTAGCTCTAGTTCATTAGATAACAGATTACAAAAAGAGCAGTGAGAAAACTATCTCACTGCTCTTTTTAGCTTCACGATTTACGTTTTTTATATAGCTTTAACATCGTATTTGCATGTTTTTGAAATTCATATGGTACATTTACCTCTTCATAATCGATGAGATCCTTTAATTCAGCTAATAGCTGATCGATATAAGGTGAGCGCTTCCCTTCTAAATCTACTAGCGGGAAGATCCGTACTTCATTTTTTGTTACTCGAAGCAATTCCTTTATAGTTTCGATATGAAATGAATAATCTAAACGATCACCGTACGTAAAGAGAAAATGTGCTGATAAGGTTATATTAAATTGTTCATTTTGAAATGGTAACTGTGGCAGAATTGCAGTTACATATTTACTAGGGAATTTCCCAAAATGTTCGACAAAATCTAGCAATGCATTTTTGCGATGTTTGTTTAATTGGTCAAGATTCTTATGAAACTCCCAAACATAGGAATCCTTCACATCATTCATACTCCCAATAACATGATGAATATCATGAAGCCCCTTCTTTTTTATTTGCTCAGCAGGAATCGAATAGACAAGATCACACGCAGTGACATCATATCCCTTTTCAGATGCAATTGCGGTAAAAGAACATGCTCCAGCTGGACAGTCTAAAATTTTCTTCCCGTTTAATAGTTCTTCATTCAAAGAGAACATCTCCATGTATTCCTCATAGCTTCGTCCAATAAATACAATTCTGTCTAAATCTAATTTGTTCTCAACTCTACTCATCTCGTCTCACCTTTCTTTCAATAAAATTAACCCCTAACACCAATTAGTGTAAGGGGTTTTATTGTCTGTTACAACCATTTTTTGAAATGCTATGATAAAGGTTAGTGTTGATAATTTTATGCACTTCTGATCGGAAAAGCTACGTGAGACGAATGCTTGAATCGGAAATCAATAGCCAACCAAGTTAAACAGAGTGTTTTGAAAAATCCCCTAGCTTATTCTCCTACTTTTATAAAGATATCTTCAAGCTTTGGTTCTTTTTCAATTAACCCAGCATCCTTCATCCAGCCTATTATTTCCTGCCATTGCTCTTTATCTTGGCTGCCAAACTGTTGCTCTGATTTCATTAATGGCAGTAAAATATCTAGGCTTTGCACCTCAACTTCCTTTTCTAAAGGAAAATTAGCTTCGTCCTGATTTTTCAATAATATTTCTAACGCTTCCTTTGGGTTCTTTGCTGTATATTCATAGCCCTTCGTAGCAGCTCTCCAGAACGCTTCAATGCTCTCTTGTTCTTTTTCCCATGTTTGGTCACTTGTTACAGCGATGAGCTCATAATAGCTAGGGATATTATAATCGGTCGGATTTAGATTTCGAGTTTCATAGCCTTGATGCTTTAAAACTGGAACTTCATGATTTATATATGCCCCAATGACTGCATCTACTTTATTCGTCACAACAGATGATCCTAATTCAAATCCAACATCAATCATTTTTACTTTATTCGGATCTCCTCCATCTGCTTTTACCATTGACTGAATTAATGACTCATTTAACGGGATACCAGGATACCCAACTGTTTTTCCTTCTAAATCCTTAGGTGATTGAATATCACTATCTTCATTAAAAATAACACGATTTAATGGTGAGCGAACAATCGCACCAACTGATTTAATGTTTACATCCTCATTTGCTCGAGCTATTATAACATCTGGTTGATAAGAGATTCCGAGAGTGATTTTCCCTGCTGCTGCTAAATTAATTGGATCTGTTGGATTCGCGGGAAATTGAATATCGAGACTAATTCCCTCTTCTTCAAAATAGCCTTTTTCTTTTGCGACATATAAAAAACTATGAACAGCATTTGGATACCAATCAAGCATAATGCTAACCTTTTTTAATTTCTTATCTTCTTTATTTTCTCCAGCAGTTTGATTACTTCCACAAGCTGTTAATAAGCCAAAGATGCTGATTATTAAAACGATGACAAACTTTTTCAATCGAATTTCCTCCATTTAAGTATATTTTTTTCTACGATTACAACGATAAGAAATAATCCGATTCCAACTGCTGATAACAACACAATAGGCGCAAATACACCAGCACCATCAAATTGTGTCATCATCCGTCTGCTAAAATACCCTAACCCTGCCTGCGAGCCGATCCATTCCCCGATGGCAGCCCCAATGACACTTAGAGTAACGGCAACCTTTAAACCTGAGAAAAAATAAGGACTGCAAGCTGGCACCTGAAGCTTAAAGAAAATGTCCTTCCTATTGGCACCCATTGTTAATAATAAATCCTTATAATCCTTACTCGCCCTTTTTAGACCGTCATATGTATTCACTGTTATTGGGAAAAATGTAATCAGTACAGTGACCATAACCTTACTCCAAATGGAATAACCGAACCAAAGCACAAAGATTGGTGCAAGGGCAATAATCGGGATAGTTTGAGATGAAATGATAAGCGGATAAAACGTTCGTTCAACCGTCTCACTTAAGCTCATCCATACAGCGAGCCCAACCCCAAAGCAAACTGAAATGAGGAGGCCTATTAAGATAATTCCAAGCGTTGCAGGCAAATGTTCAACGAATAGAACGACCTTTAACTCCCATAGCTTAACGATAATATCTGTCGGAGAAGGGAGAATAAATCCCATATTCACTACTCTTGCACCTATTTCCCAAATAATAAGCAGAACGAAAACAAGAAGAATCGATGACAAATAATTTTTTACAGTTTTCATATTTTCACTTTCTTTCGTAACAGGTCATACAAAAAGTCCTTTTGCTCAAGGATCTTAGGTTCATTTAAATCTTTCAGCTTCCTTGGTCGTGATAATGGAACAATTACTTCTTCTAACCTTCTTGCTGGTGTATCGGTAAAGATAAAAATTCGATCAGATAAAAACAGCGCCTCATTTACATCATGGGTAATGAAAAGAATCGTCTCCTTCCGCCTTTGCCATTGAGCTAATAACCACTCCTGCATTGTTACTTTTGTAATGGCATCAAGCGCACTAAAAGGTTCATCTAATAGCAATACTTTAGAGCCGCTCAAAATTGTTCGTAGGAAGGAAACACGCTGTCTCATCCCTCCAGATAATTCATGGGGAAACTTTTTTTCAACCCCTAAAAGTCCAAAATCATCTAAGAGAACAGAAACCTTTTCATAGGCTTCCTGCTTTTTTAATCCCTTTATTTCAAGTGGGAGAGCTGCATTTTCCATAATTGTTCGCCATGGAAATAATAAGTCATGCTGTGGCATATAACCGACTTGACCTAGTCGTTTCGTTGCTAGCTTATTGCGGAGGAAAATTTCCCCTTCTGTAGGCTGTTCAAGTCCTGTTACTAGTTTAAATAACGTGCTCTTACCTGAACCGCTTGGACCAATAATGCTGACAAACTCCCCTTCATTTATATGAAAATCAAAATCTTGTAAAATTGATTGCTTCCCCTTTTCCGATTCATAATGAAAGGAAACGTTTTTGAATTGCAATGCTAAATTATTCATCAAAAGGCCACATCTCTTCATGATAGGCCATATCCCAAAACATGTATTCAAATCTCGTTGTGTTAAGGAAGATGTCCTCCAAATGTCTAAGCTCTGCATCGGATTTCCCCTCTGCTAATTGATCCATTAAATCGATACACCAATTGGCAAGCTTTCCAAACTCATCAGATGCATACATTCGAATCCATTCACCGTAAAATTCATGTTCACTCGCACCAGGTTCCTCATTTAATATTTTTCCAATTTCCCAATAGCTCCACATACAAGGCAGGAGTGAAGCTACAAGTTCAGCAAGTGTACCATTTTGACTTACTTGTAACATATAGTGTGTATAGGCAAGTGTAATTGGTGATGGTTTAGCTTCTTCCAGCTCCTTAGTAGATATGTCAAACCTCTTTGCATATTGTCGATGTAGCTCCATCTCTTCATGTAATGTCGCATCAAGTAACTTTGAAAATCTCCCCATTGTTTCAAGATCCCTTGCCTTAACAGCTCCTAACGCAAACACTTTTGCATATTCAATTAAATATAAGTAATCTTGAATCATGTAAAATCGAAACTTCTCTTTAGCTAATGTGCCATTCCCTATACCTTGAACAAATGGATGAGTATGATTTTTTTCCCATATTGGTAAAACCTTTTCGCGTAACTGCTCAGTAAATTTCATTTGTTAGCCTCCTAAAGTTTTAAACTCGTTAACGCCAGTTATTAATTGAAATGAAAGCTGTATAGACTCCTGAGGAAAAAGAGCGTATTAAAGATGCTTCTACCTCTATCGGTAAGCGAAGCAACTAAAAGAGTATCAACTTCAAAATTAGTTTATTGTGATTACATTTGTTTTCGTATGACACCAATCATAAATAAATGATAATAGTACCTTTGTATAAGCTACTAGCTGTTCAATTGACACTTGCTCATTCACGGCATGTGCATGTTGTAAATCTCCTGGGCCATAAATGACTGTTGGTATCCCTGCTTCACCTAACCATCCACCATCTGTTACAGTTGGCGAGACATCAACGATTGCTTGCTTATTCGTTATATTCTGATGTGCCCCCTCCAGCTGTTTCACCCCTGGATGATTTGGGTCAATCTGTAACGAAGGAAAAATTTCACCCCTATCAACAATCATAGACTTACCACCCCATTCAAATTGCGGTGGATTTTCCCTTAACCAAGGATCAGCGTGTGCAACATGCAAAATATGTTCCTCAATCTCCTTAATGATTTGTTCATGTGATTCATCTGGATAATAGTGAACAGTTATCCAAAGTCTACATTCATCAGCTATAAATGCTGCATGTCGACCACCTTCAATGACAGCGGGGTTTATCGTATTTGATCCTGGTGCCATTTTTGGGTAGCTTTTCATGACTGCCCAATGCCGTTCAAGCTCCTGTAAACCAGCAATAATTTTTGTCATTTTTTCAATCGCACTTGCACCTTTAAGCTTTCCACCCGCATGGATCATTTGTCTTCTTGTTGCATCATGAAAGGTCTCGGTACTTTTTACGGTTATCCACCCTGTAATAACTCCTCCTTGACCTTGAATATGTAAATCACTCGTATCAACAACGATTGCAAAATCAGCTTTATACCCCCGTTCACAGCATTGTAAAGTTCCCGCTTCACCGACCTCTTCTCCAATAACTGACTGGAATATTAAGCTACCAGGCAATTCCACACCTGCTTCATGAAGTAATTGGATTGCAAACATTGCTCCAGCTAATCCTCCCTTCATATCAGCTGCCCCCCTCCCAACCACTGCTCCATCTTTCACATATGGTTGAAACGGATCTTTTTCCCAGTTTTCATCCTCACCTACTTCAGCAACATCGATATGGCCATTGATAATTAAGCTGTTGTACTGTTTTTCATGCTCTCCTTTTAAAACCCCAACAACATTCGGATCATTTGGATAAACATCCCACATATCGATCGAAAACCCTTTTTCACGTAAAAAGCTAGCTACAAAGTGCTGAGCATCTTTCGTATTTCGTGCTGGTGGAGCAGGTGTTTTAAATTCAATAAGCTTTTTTAGTAATGAAATTAATTCATCCTGTCTTCTGTCAACCTCGTTGATAAGCTCGGAAATTCTATGTGACAAATGTAACGCTCCTTTCATTTCTTTTTTATTGAAGTAGTTTTAGCCAACAAAAAAACCACTCCCGCAGAGAGAAGTGGTTTGAAATGTAAATATGATAGGCAATTTATACGAAAAACATGCACAAATATGCAATTCCATTATCATTCAAACACCTCTTCCCTACGCTAGTATTATCTAGATCAGGTAATAAGGGTCAAGACAAATGTCTCTCTCAGCTATAAAGCTCCCCTAGTGGTGAAATCTATTAAATTTTTAAAACTCAAAATCTGTTTAACTAATTATCAATATTAATAACACAATCTACTAAGTTTGGCAAGAAGGAACGACCATTAAGAAATATTCATTTTATTATCAACAGGGTTAACGGAAATTGATTTTCTTTCGAAGCGATCAAATAAAAAACCAAAAATAGATGCTAAAACCTGTTGAAATAACATACCGATAATAACCGGAACAGCCACAGCTGCCGGAAAGTATTGAACAGCAATAACCGCACCTGCACTTATATTCCGCATTCCACCAGTAAAAATCATGACTGCTGTCGTATCTCTGCTTTGCTTAAAGCATTTTCCAATGAACCAAGCGATTAAATAGCCTATAAAAGCAAGAGCAAACACTGTACAAGTTATTAGCAATAATTTCCCTGTTATATTTACTAAATATGGAGCAACGACGGCACCATTAATCATTACGACAAAGCCAAGTCCCAATTTTGAAAAAGGCGCTAAAGCTGCACCAACCTTCACGCTTTTTCCTTTTGTCCATTGATGAATAAGCATTCCGAGTATTGAAGGAATAACAACCATAAAAAATAATCCATTCATGATTGAGAATGTATTAATCTCTACCTTTTGTCCAACTAATAAAGCTAATGTATGTGGCACAAGAAACGGCGATAAGATTGTATCAAATAAAATAATCGCTAAAGCAAGCGGAATATTTCCCTTATAAATAGTCACCCATATAAAGCTCGTAATCCCGGTCGGAATGACTGCTGCTAATATAAGACCAGTTATCGTAAATTGGTCGTTCGGAAATATAATATGTCCTGTACACCAGGCGATAATCGGCATTATTATATGTAAGATGAGCAAAACTAAAACAAATGGTAAAGGACTTTTTAATACACCCTTTAAGGAGGATAAACTCGAATTAAGACTCCCAGAAAATGTAATGAACGCAAAAATCCATGGGATTAAAAACGACAGTGACACAAATTGTTCCGCAAAAACGACGCCAATTACGACGCTCGTTGGTGTGATAAAAGGCATTAATTTTTCAAGTTGTTTATTAATTGATTGAAGCATAAAATTTCTCCTACTTTTACTGTTCACTTTTCTTACGTGAATATTCTTCTATTGTATCAAAGATTTTTGCTCATGTATGCTTACTTAAATTATTACACCTCTTGTTTCCAATTATTCTTAAACATAAGTTTAGCGATATTAACTAACACTATTTCGTAGAACACTCATTTTTAGTGAGGTGAAGTAATGCGTTTTTTTGCGTTTATGCTATTCATTTCTCTTTTTACAAGTACGATGGCTGAAGAGGTTTCGCTTACCTTAAATGGTATGGAAGTGCAAACAATAAGTCGTTCTGATTTCGCACTATATCCTTTTTCAGAGCTTTTCCTTGATCAAGATAAATATGACAATTTAGTAAAGGAATTAGAAGGCAGTGTTTACGAAAAGCCACAAAATGCTTCATTAGACAAAAATGGAAATATGATTAGCGAAAAAAATGGATACAAGCTTAACCGCAAATTATTCAAAAAAAAGTTTAATTCCTTCTTTTTTTCTAAAAATAACGAAACAATTGAAATTCCGCTCCAGACGATTTATCCAAAAGTTGATAGTGAATTGCTTGAGAATATCAGTCAAAAACGAATTAGCTTCTATAAGACAACCTTTAATCCGAAAAATAAAGAAAGGGTGCAAAATATTCACTTAGCCTCAAATGCAATTAACAATTATGTTCTATTTCCTGGAGAAACATTTTCGTTTAATGCGATCGTTGGAGAACGAACAACGGAAAGAGGATATTTACCAGCCCCTGAGATTGTTAAAGGTGAATTAACTGAAGGAATTGGTGGGGGGATATGTCAAGTTTCCTCAACTCTATTCAATGCAGTTGACATAGCAGGGGTAAATATTGTAGAACGATATTCACACAGTCGGAATGTCACATATGTTCCGCCAAAAAGAGATGCTACTGTTAGCTGGTATGGACCTGATTTCAAGTTTCAAAACCTCCATCAGCAACCTTTGCTTATTCGTTCAAAAATCGTAAACAGTCACGTCATCATTGAAATCTTCTCTTCTGAAACATTTAGTATTCAGTAGAGAAGGCACTAGTGACATTTCATTTCAAAAGTTTATTGGTGTACATTGATATAAAAAATAGCACAGTTGTTTAAACTGAGCTATTTTTTATATCTTAAATAAGATTCATTTTAATCATTTAAATAATGTATATTCGCTTCATCATTTTGAACAAATACTTTTATATCCCCTAATGTTTTTTCGTTAACTAAAACCTCTATTTCCCAAATTCCTGATTGCGGAAAGGAAATAGTAGTTGATGAGAGTGAAGCTGGGATATCCCCGTTTATTTTTTTGTCCTCTGATAATGTTTTATAACGATTTAAAGGAATTGTAGTATAA
>NZ_CADEPK010000223.1 GCF_902829255.1 Metabacillus niabensis
GAATATAATAGTAGATATGGGTTTATTACATAATGAGGAGATTCGATTCATGAGGAAGTTTTTTACAGGAAGAGCAAAACGAATTAGTATTATTTTGCTTGTTATTATCATCATTGCTTTAATTCCAACACCTTACTATTTATATCAGCCAGGTCCCATAGAAGAGCTAGAGCCAAGAGTGACAATCGAAGATGCCCATAAAAGTGAAAAGGGAAGCTTTAATTTAACTACTGTTTTATCTATAAAAGCAGTAAATCCATATGTTCTAGCATACGGACTTGTCGCACCACATACAGACATCATGAAAGAAGAGGTCGTAA
Organism: Metabacillus niabensis; assembly: GCF_902829255.1. Taxonomy (GTDB): domain Bacteria; phylum Bacillota; class Bacilli; order Bacillales; family Bacillaceae; genus Metabacillus; species Metabacillus niabensis. Next base: position 321 of record NZ_CADEPK010000223.1, read on the forward strand.
AAGGTGATTTATCTGATGATGAGTATAACGATTTATTGAATTTTATGATGAAGGATTCAAAACAAAATGCATTAGTTGCTGCGTTTACAGAAGCCGGGGAAAAAGTAGATATTGATTACCATGGAATTTTTATTAGTCAAATTTTAGAAGGCGCACCTGCAAAAGACGTGCTAAAGGTCGGGGATGTGATCACACAGCTTGATGGACATAAATTCAATGAACTGGAAGAATTCACTTCCTATTTATCAAAAAATAAGCAACCAGGAGATAAGGTTGATCTTGTCATCGAACGTGATGGGAAGGAAATAAAGGATTCGGTTGAATTAATTGCGGTGGATGAAACAAATAGAGCAGGAATAGGCGTAGCAATCGATGAGGATTTCACTGCAAATATTTCGCGAAAAGTAAAAATTGAAAGTGAAGATATCGGTGGTCCTTCTGCTGGATTAATGTTCTCACTTGAAATATTAAACCAGCTAACAAAAGAAGATTTAACAAAGGGCTACAAAATAGCGGGAACTGGTACAATTGATCATAAAGGTAAAGTTGGACAAATTGGGGGAATTACACATAAAGTAACAGCAGCAAATGAAGAGGGTGCTGATATCTTTTTTACCCCAAAGGATTTAACAGAAACTGATAGCAATGAAAAAGATGTATTAGAGGAAGTAAAGAAAAATCATTATGATATTGACATTGTTCCTGTTGCGACATTGTCAGAAGCAGTAGACTATTTAATGAAGCTTGAAGAGAAAAAATAAATGAAAGAAAAAAATTAACAAATTAGGTTTATCTTTGTAAAAATACGGGTATTTAGTTTATAACCGTATCCCCCCAGAGATACTTTCAACCTGAAAAACCTTGAGAAACCTCCATGAACATGGGGGTTTTTTCAATTAAAAAGCGTCCAAAGCAATATATTAGAGGCTTTGAACGCTGATAAATGCTGCTTATTTATTTAATTTGTGCTTTCCTGCTCAACATTTAATGGTTCAGGTCTAACGCAAGTACTTTCCATTAGATAATGTGTGCTAGTTTCAGATGATACATGGAAGCCATGCATCGCTTCCAAAACATGATAAGCTAGCTGGCCATTGGCACGGAATGATTTCCCGTTAAGAATGGCTGTTGCCATATCTGCAACACCTAATCCTCTGCTATTTTGTGAAAAGCCATATGAAAGTGGAATTTCAGTAAACTCTTTTTCATCGCGTTTGCGAATTTTAACAGGGCCACCAAATGTATTTGGGTCTGGAACGAGCAATGTACCTTCACTTCCATAAATCTCGATTGGCGGTAGTGTTGAACCACCAAATGCATCAAAGGTTGTCGTTAATGTCCCGATGGCACCTGAGGAGAAATCAATTGTACCAGCAATATGTGTTGGTGTGTTTACTTTAATCGTTTCTCCAGCTTTTGGCTGACTTGTAATCAAACGTTCTGGGTAACTAATACGCGCAGAGCCTGAGATGCGTTTGATTGGTCCTAAAAGTGATACTAATGCTGTTAAATAATATGGTCCCATGTCAAACATTGGGCCGCCGCCGATGTCGTAATAAAATGCAGGATCTGGATGCCAATGCTCATGGCCGCGGCTAATCATAAACGCTGATGCGCCAATTGGAGTTCCGATTTCACCTTGTTCAATAAGGTGAATTGCTGTTTGGATTCCAGCGCCTAAAAATGTATCAGGAGCACTTCCTACTAAGCGGTTTTGCTTTTTCGCAGTTTCAAGAATTTGTTTCCCTTCTTCACGTGTTACAGCAAGTGGTTTCTCTGTGTATACGTGCTTTCCAGCTTCAAGTGCTTGTAAGCAAACAGCTGCATGTGCTTTCGGAATCGTTAAATTAATAATGAGGTCAATTTCTTTGTCTTGTAAAATTTCATCAACTGAGCATGCCTTAGGGATTCCGTATTTCTCTGCCTGCGAAACTGCTCGTTGTTCATCTAAATCAGCACAGGCGATGAGCTCGAGATGGTCAAAGTTTTTGCAGTTTTCCATGTAAATCGAGCTAATGTTTCCACATCCGATAATTCCAACTTTTAACGTTTTCATCTGTTTACGCTCCTTTTTTCGTGTAATAGCAGTAAATGAACCTTTTAGATGAAGCAAGTGAGAAAACTACTGCTAGGAATTTTTTATCCGTGCAAAATCTTTGATGGGAAATCTTCTGTTTGATGTCTAACTGTTAATTACTATCTCCCATACCTGTATAGGAACGACCATTTCCAATGCTACCAACACTAGCAAGATTTTTCACACGTTCCTTTCCAGAAGCAGCCCATAAGAAGCCTCGACGCATGATAAGAGATACCTCAGGCATTGCGACAATATTGGCTTGATGTCCTAATGAATTATAAAACACATGTCCATGCCCCCAGCGTTTCGTCCAAACGACTGGCATATCGACAGCTTTATTCGTTGCATGTGGTCCATCGACAACAGGGAAACGAGTTGTCGCAAGTACTTCAACGGCTGGATCAACGTGCAAATAATATTGCTCACTAACGACTTTAAAATCAGTCATGCCTTCTAATAAAGGACTAGTCGAATGCTTAATATTTACCATATATTCAACTCCATCATTTCCGGGGTGAGCGACCCAATTGCCACCAGTCATAAACTGCCAGTCTACGTTATTTCGAAATGAGTCACACATGCCTCCATGACAGCCAGCTAAGCCAACACCATTCATGACTGCTTCAGAAATATTAAGCACGTATTTTTTATCAATTTCGCCCATAGTCCAATGAGGGACAATTAAATCCAAGGAAGCTAACTTCTCTGGATCCGCATATGCATCTAGTGTATCAGACACCTCAACATTGAAATTCTCGTCCTCTAAGATTCCTTTGAAAATTTCTGCAACTTGCTCAGGCTGATGGCCATCCCAGCCACCCCATACGATTAAGGCATTTTTTTTCATGTGAATTCGGCTCCTTTTTCTTATATTTCTAGCAAATTAAATTTCATAGAATGAATAAAATTAGATTTTAGTAGACTGTTCTAAATAATATCTAAACAGAGATATCTTATACTTCTGCAATCGAAATCCATTTTCGTTTTTCGATTGATTGGTCTACTGCTTCTAATACTTCTTGACATTTCACCCCGTCACGGAAGTTAGGTACAGGTTGACGATTTTCTTTAAAAGCTGTCATTAATTCAACAACTTCATGAATAAACGTATGCTCATATCCAATCGTATGACCTGGTGGCCACCAGTTTTCAGCGAATGCATGTGCAGGATCTGTTGCTAAAACACGACGGAAGCCTTGAACATCCTCTCTGTCATCCGTGAAGTAAACTTGTAATTCGTTCATTCGTTCAAAGTCAAAAATGACGCTCCCTTTACTTCCATTAATTTCAAAGGAATTTGTGCAGCGATGTCCGGAAGCGTAGCGAGTGGCTTCAAAGCTACCTAATGCACCATTTGCAAAGCGTGCCAGAAAAAGTGTTGCATCATCAACTGTCACTTCACCCTTTTCATCACTATCATTACCTGTTGCGGATAAGCCAGTCATTTTTGTCGGAATTGGTCTTTCTTTAATAAATGTTTCGCTCATTCCAATGACTTCGGTAATATCTCCAATTAAATAGTGGGCTAAATCTATTAGATGTGCACCAAGGTCACCGTGTGAGCCCGATCCGGCAATTTCCTTTTGTAATCTCCATGCTAATGGAAAGTTAGGGTCAACGAGCCAATCTTGCAAAAACCATGCACGGAAATGATAGATTTCGCCTAATTTGCCTTCTTCAATTAATTTTTTTGCAAGCATGACAGCTGGGGCAAAGCGATAATTAAATCCAACCATATGCTTTACACCAGCTTCCTCAACTGCTGACAACATTTCTCTTGAATCCTCTAATGTAAGCGCTAACGGTTTTTCGCAAAATACATGCTTTCCAGCCTTAGCTGCGGCAATCGTAATCTCTTTATGTACATCACTAGGTGCATTAATATCAACTAAATCAATATCATCTCGATCTAATAACGTTTTCCAATCTGTTGAATATTCCTCCCAGCCAAATTGCTTTGCTGCCTGGGCTACATCCTGTTCATTACGTCCACAAATGACCTTCATTTCTGGACGCAATGTATCTGGAAAAAAGAGAGGAAGATCCTTATAAGCGTGACTATGTGCTTTACCCATAAACTTATAACCAATCATGCCAACATTAATAGATTCCATCAAATATCTCCCTTTCATAATGTATTTTTGGGGGACTGTCCCCAAAGTGTTGTTGCTCTTTCAATCAATGTGACTGGTAATTTTTCATTAATTACTTGGTGTTCTGGATTTGTGAGAAGCTCAAGGATCTTTTCTGCTGCTAGCTGCCCCATTTCAAATAGTGGAACCTTTACTGAACTAAGTGGAGGGGATGTCATTCTAGCCATTTCTGAATCATCATAGCCAACTAACACATAATCACGACCTGCCTGATATCCGTGTGAAGATAATCCTTGCATAAGACCGATGGCCATTCTATCATTTGCAGCAAAGATAGCCTCGCTGTTTCGTAGAATTGGAGCGATCCTTTCTGCAAGCTCATAACCACTTTTTCTACTATAATTTCCTTGAAAGATAAGCTGATCCTTTCGGGCAATTCCTGCCATCTCTAAAGCGGAGGAATATCCTTGAAAACGATCACTACTATTTGAATATTCAAGCGGGCCGTTAACGAAGATAATCTGCTCAAATCCTTTTTTGATCAAAGCTGAAACAGCCTCAAAGCTTCCTTGAACATGGTCTGCATCTATTGTATGAAACAAGTAGCCTGAAAATGTTTGATTTACAAGACAATATGGTAACTGTAATTCTTTAAGTTTCGATAATGCTTCGATTTCACCAGGTATATTTTTTGAGCCGAGGATGATGCATCCATCTACTTTTTGTGAGCGGAATAGCTGTACATAATCTTTTGGTTCATCTGGTGATTGGAATAGTAGTAGTAAACCATATCCCTTTTCACCAAGCTTTGCGCCAATTCCACTTAATAATTCTGAAAAATAATGAGTCGACATTAGATGGACCTTTGGTAAATACGGAACAATTACACCGATATTGTTGCTTTTTCCTTTAGCGAAGCTTTGTGCAATCGCATTTGGATAATAACCTATTTCAGCTGCTGCCTGTAATACTTTTTGTTTCGTCTCCTCACGTATAGGACCAACCTCATTAAAGACGCGAGAAACGGTTGCTTCGGATACTCCTGCTAATTTTGCGACATCTTTTCGGTTTGCTACTGGATTCACCTCTTTCATAGACTTTATTTTTGTTGCCGATCCCCTATAAAGAGATCGCTTTCAATTTTGTTCTTATTAAGTGCACAAAGAAGGTAAAGAGCAGTTATGTGTCTTATGCTTGTCGGGGCTGAACAGTCGTTTCCGCTTTTCGATGTACACGCGTACATTATCTCTGCTTTTTCATTATATGTCAACGGAGAAATTTGTAGAAGATGAATTTTTTTAGATGAAAATGATTCCTTTTTCGAATTCTATTAATTAGCGATTTTAAAGGCTATTATTGATAGCTTATCAATTTGTTTATTAGATAAATTCGTGAGACTCATAGCGAGTTAAGTGTGTCAAAAAAAGAAGCAAAGGGGCTAACGAGGCTTCCGGACTACATGCATGAAGCGAACGATATAAGAGGAAATTCCTGATCAAGACTAACAGTGCTGAAAATTAAAAAAGTGAAAACAGTGCAAGAAAGTGCAAAAACGATAAATTACTTTTCTAAATATTATGAAAGTAGTTCAAACGATTTAGTTTTTAACTAGTCTCATAGAATGATTTTCTTTCAATATCTGATTTTTAAACATTTATCTCGGTTTTTTAACTATTCATCGACAAAATGAGCAAGTAACATACATTTTGAAAGCGTTTACTTGGTTAGAATATGGAGGTGATAATGTTCAAATGCTTGTTCCAGGCTTTTAAAAATCTAATTAAGAAGGGATGATGGGAATGCAAGCAAAGGGGTTGCAAACGATTAGAGGATTTATTGCGATTTTCTTAAGCATTATTCTACTGCTTTCTTCGTTACCAGTTTCACAACAGAAGGCAAATGCGAAACAATCAGCACAAATAGCTCCACAGGAAATCGCTGTTGAGGATGCAACAATGTTTAAGTTTGATTTTGGTACAGAAGATAGTGCTGTTATGGAGGGATATACAAAGGTAACACCAGCTTCTGTATATTCAGCAGAGCAAAAATATGGTTTTGTTGATACAACGAAGGTGACTGCTACTGACCGTGGGACAACAGATCCATTAAAGTCTGATTTTGTTACTACGACAGAGACGCCATTTCAAGTTGACCTTCCGAATGGGGATTATACAGTTAAGGTTGTTGCTGGAGATGAATCAGAAAATACTGTCATTGGGGTAAAGGCAGAAAATATTCAAAAGGTCCAGGATACAACGATCAATGCCGGTGAATATGCGGAGCGCTCATTCGATATTGCCCTTGTCGATGGTCAGCTAACAATAGAATTGACAGGAACTGCCCCTAAATTAAACGGGATTATAATTGAAAAGCTTCCTGAGCGTACTGCTACAGAACACCCAACAGTCTATATTGCAGGGGATTCAACAGTACAAACCTATGATGAGTATTGGAAGCCTGAAGCTGGCTGGGGACAAATGATTTCACGTTACTTTAGCGATGATGTGACATTTGCGAACCATGCGATTGGCGGAAGAAGCACAAAAACATTTATTAACGAGGGCAGATTAGATGCAATTTTAAGAGAGATTAAGCCAAAGGATTATTTCCTCGTTCAATTTGGCCACAATGATGCAACGATTAGTAGACCTGATAGGTATGCATCAGTTCCAGATTATAAAAATTTCTTAAAAACCTATGTTAATGGGGCTCGTCAACGGGGGGCAGAACCAATTTTAGTGACACCTGTTGGCAGAAGAGATTTTAATGCTGATACAGGAAAATTCAATGTAAGTTTTCCTGAATATGTTCAAGGGATGAAGGAAGTAGCAGAAGAACTTAATGTACCGCTTGTCGATTTAAGTGCGTTAAGTGTCGCATATTATGATTCAATTGGTCCAGAGGGAACGTTATCTGTATTTCTCCATACAGAACCAGGCATTTATCAAGCATTTCCAAACGGATCACAGGATAATACTCATTTCCAAGAGTATGGAGCGATTCAAATTGCAAGATTGCTTTCAGGTGGTATAAAAGATTTAAATGTATCGCTATCATCGTATGTAACAGATGTACAACCACCTGCAAATGTTCCGGACAAGCCTACTGGATTGACAGCAAGTGGAGTAAGCAACGCAGGTGCAGTTTTAACTTGGAATCAAGTTGAAACTGCCGATATTTACAAGGTATACCGGAAGCTATCAACGGAAAGTGAGTATAAATTAATTGGTACATCAACAGTACCAAAAATCACTATTACAGGTCTTCAAGAAGGAAATAAATATGATTTGGTCGTAACCGCTGTTAATGGAAAAGGTGAATCCGAACACTCTGATTTCGTTACGATTAATACAAAGGAAGCAACAATAAAATTTGATTTTGGACTTGCTGGTAACCCTGTCGCTGAAGGATATACGGAGGTCAATCTTTCAACGATTTATACAGCTGAAAGAGGATATGGGATCGTCGATTCAACGAATATGATCGGACGTGACCGTGGAACTGGCGGTGATTTGCTCCGTGATTGGCTTGGTTATTTCAATGCTGGCTGGAAATTTAACGTTGATGTCGCAAATGGTCTTTATGCTGTTAAGGTCTATGTAGGTGATTTCTTAGGAAGTGCGAGAACAACAGTCAAAATCGAAGGCCAGGATTATGGACAGGTCACAGCACCGAGCAGAAATTATACGGAAAAAATTATTCCGCAAGTATCAATTAAAGATGGGCAAATGAACTTTGATTTTGGTGGTTCAACAGGAATTGTTAATGGTATTGAATTAACCCCAATTTTACTTGCACCATCTGAATTAAAAGTTGAAGAGAAAATTGTCAGCACATCGAAACCGTCCGTTACATTATCGTGGAAGGCTGTTGATGACGCAGCATCGTACAATATTTATCGTAATGTAGCAGGTTCAACAAATGTTGAAAAGGTTGGAAGTTCAACGACAAATTCATTTAAAGATGAGACGGTTGATATAGGAATGAATTATCAATATACGGTCACAACAGTGGATAGTGCAAATGTTGAAACCGTACCTTCATTGCCACTTGATGTTGCAATGATTGATGAAAACGTAAAAGTTCCAAATCCGCCGCAAAACCTTAAAGTTGGAAAAGTAAATAAAAACGATTTGACAATTAAGTGGGATAAAGTGAAGGATGCAACATCGTATAATGTATATCGAGCTAAAAGCAAGGACGGAGAATATCAATTAGTTGGTAAAACGAATAAAACGAAGTACAAAGATGAAACGGTTTTAACAACAATCCCATATTACTACAAAGTTGCAGCAGTAAATGCAGGAGGAATCTCGGAGCTTTCAAAAAGTGTAGAGACGAAGGCGGTAACCGTTCTTAAAAAGCAAATGGAGGATTTAGGACGTGCACCTGTTGCGATAAAAACGGAGGATGGGGTATATGTTAGCTGGAGATTGCTAGGAGATGATCCTGATAACATTGCTTTCGATGTTTACCGTGATGGGAAAAAGCTTAATAAATCACCAATTAAAGAGAGTACTAATTTCCTAGATAAGAAGGGAAAAGCAAATTCAACCTATGAAATTCGTGCTATTGGTAAAGGAAAGGGTAAAAAGGACAAAGAAAAAGTTACAACAAAGGCAATAAGCAACAATTATTTTGATATACCACTTCAAAAGCCTGAGGATGGGGTTACACCACTTGGAGACCCATATTCTTATCGTGCTAACGATGCAAGTGTTGGGGATTTAGATGGTGATGGAGAATACGAGATCGTCTTAAAATGGGACCCGACAAATTCGAAGGATAATTCACAATCAGGGTATACTGGAAATGTATATATTGATGCTTATGAGCTAGATGGAACAATAAAATGGCGGATTGATTTAGGAAAGAACATTCGTGCAGGTGCCCATTACACTCAATTTTTAGTTTATGATTTTGACGGTAATGGTAGAGCGGAAGTCGTGATGAAAACAGCTGACGGAACGATAGACGGACAAGGAATTGTCATCGGACGAGCAGATGCAGACCATCGTAATAGCTCCGGATACATTTTGCAAGGTGATGAATTCTTAACCGTATTTGACGGGAAAACAGGGAAAGCATTGCAAACAACAAATTATGAGCCGCCACGTGGTGATGTCGCATCTTGGGGAGATAGCTACGGAAATCGTGTAGACCGTTTCCTTGCAGGGGTTGCATATCTTGACGGAGAGCGCCCAAGCATCATTATGGCGAGAGGATATTATACGAGAACAGTTCTTACCGCCTATAACTTTAGAGATGGCAAGCTGACAAAGCAATGGACATTTGATTCAGCAGATGAAGGAAATAGTGCTTATGCTGGTCAAGGATATCATTCATTGAGTGTTGCGGATGTCGATAAAGATGGTAAGGATGAAATAGTTTATGGTCAAATGGTTGTTGATGATGACGGAAAAGGAATGTATGCAACGGGCTTAGGTCATGGCGACGCACTTCATGTCAGTGATTTCATACCGAGTAGACCTGGACTTGAAGTTTATGCTGTTCAGGAAAATAAATCAGGTGAATATGGCTATGATATGAGAGATGCGGCAACTGGAGAAATCCTTTGGGGCCAAAAAACAGGAATCGATACTGGTAGAGGTGTTGCAGCTGATATTGATCCGCGATATGAGGGTGCAGAGGCATGGGCAATTTCAGGTGCGTGGAATAGTCGCACAGGCGGGCTTCATACTGCAGAAGGAGAAAAAATTTCTGATAGTATTCCAACATCAAACTTTGCAATTTGGTGGGACGGTGATCTGCTCAGAGAATTAGCTGATCATCAATATAACGATGCAATAGGTGCCGGAGTTGGAACAATTGACAAATGGGACTATGAAAATGGAAAATTAGAAAATTTATTAACAGCAGAAGGAACATTATCAAACAATGGAACGAAGGGAACTCCTGCATTACAAGCAGACTTACTTGGAGACTGGAGAGAAGAAATCATTTGGCGAACAGAGGACAGCAGCGCATTACGAGTGTTTATGACGACTGAAGAAACCGATCATCGTATTTTCACATTAATGCATGATCCACAATACCGTGTCGCGATCGCTTGGCAAAATGTCGGTTATAATCAACCGCCACATCCTAGCTTTTTCTTAGGTGAGGGGATGAAAGAGCCAGAAGCCCCTAGCATTGATGTTGTCGAAACTGGTCGTCAAAAGAAATAAGGAAATATACTAAAATATTAAAATTTTATTCGAAAAGCACGGGGGTATACCTCGTGTTTTTCTCTTGTTTAAACTTTTTTAGAATCCGCCAAATTTCCTACCAATTTTATCTTGCAATTCCATAATATTGTCACTATACTTATTTGTAATCGATTACATTTTGTGCTCTGAGCTTTACTGATGATCAGCTAGATGATCAATCGTGTTGACACAAAATGAGTCATCAAGAGGAGAATCAGCAATAATGGTAAAGATGAGTGATGTAGCAAAATTAGCAAATGTCTCTACTGCAACTGTATCAAGAGTACTGCGCTTTCCGGAAACGGTTAAGGAGGAGACGCGTTTGAAAGTATTAAAGGCTATTGATGATTTAGAATATCAGCCAAATATTTTAGCACGTCAACTACGAAGAAATGAAACGAATACAATCCTTGTTGTCGTACCGAATATAATGAACACCGTTTTCTTAGGAATTATCGAGGGAATTGAGGCAGAGGCTTCGAAAAATAATTATAAAGTTCTATTAGGGAATACAAATAATGAAGTTGATAATGAATATGGATTAATCGACTTGCTTAAACAAAAACAGACTGATGGGATGATTTTGTTTTCTGCTAGGATGGAAAGGAAACGATTGCTTGAGCTATGTGAAAACCATCCAGTTGTCTTGACGATGGACTATATTGACGGCTTAAAAATTCCATCGGTATCAATTGATAATATTAGCAGTAGTCGAAAGGCTGTACAGCATTTAATTAGTCTTGGACATACTCGAATTGCTCATATATCTGGACCTTTCAAATATGCAAGCTCGAAAGATCGATATAAAGGGTATGAGCAGGCGATGCTGCACAATGATTTAAAGATTGATAGCATGCTAGTCCAAGAGGGGCTGTTTACATTTGAATCTGGTTATAATCAAATGTTAAAGCTGCTTGCCATGGAGCATCCCCCGACAGCTATATTTGCTGCAAATGATGAAATGGCAATGGGAGTGATTAAAGCTGCAAAGGAACGAGGTCTTAACGTTCCAAATGATTTGGCTGTAGTCGGTTTTGATAATATTAGTTTTTCATCAATTTTTGACCCAGCTTTAACGACGATTGCCCAGCCTGTATATAAAATGGGGGAGCTTTCGATGAGATTATTATTAGATCAAATCCGGGGAAACTCACAGATGAAATCACAATACATCCTAGAAAGTGACTTAGTGATAAGAGAATCATGTGGTGGAAGGGAGACAAGTTAAGCGTCCTTTCTTCGGTTGAAAATGTAATCCATTACATTTTAAGGGGGTGATAGTCAGTAAAAACGTGAATTTTTTGTAGAAATTTGTAATCGATTACAGTAATGGGGGAAGATTATGATCTATTGCTCTAATCAATTAGAAGATTACTAGCTAATTAAAATCTGCGAGTGAAGCTTTTATGGCATTGAACAATGTACATACGAAAGTTTCATTTTTGTATGGTGTAACTTAGCAAGTTCAGTATGAAAGGGGTAAATTGAATGAATGAAAATCAAATTGCACTTCAGCTTTTTACATTAAGAAATGAAACAGAAAAAGATTTTACAGGCACATTAGAAAGAGTAGCGAAACTTGGCTATAAGGGTGTTGAATTTGCGGGGTATGGTGGAATGTCGGCAAATGAATTAAAGCAAACACTTGATTACCTCGGTTTAAAAGCAGCATCAAGTCATGTAGCCCTTACATTATTAGAAACAGACTTAAATCAAGTTATTGACTTCCAACAATCGATAGGAAATCGCCACATTGTCTGCCCGTTTTTGCCACCAGAAAGACGGACTAAGGATTCGTATGTAGAACTTATTTCGCTTTTTAATGATATAGGAAGGAAGTGTAAGGAAGCGGGAATTACGTTTTCTTACCATAACCATGATTTCGAATTAGTTCCATTTGAAGATGGAAGAAAGCCATTAGATTTCATATTTGAAGAGACAAATCCTGATTGGGTCAAGACTGAGCTAGATATTTATTGGTTAACACGAGCAGGAGAAGACCCTGTTCAATGGCTGAAAAAGCTTGAAGGCAGAACGCCACTTCTTCATTTAAAGGATATGACAACAGATGAAGAACAGTTTTTTGCGGAATTAGGAACTGGTGGAGTTGATATTGAAAGTGCAATTAAACAAGGGGATTCGCAAAATGTCGAATGGTTTATTGTTGAACAAGATATGTCAAGACGCGCACCATTAGAAAGCATTGACATCAGTATCAACTATTTAAAACAAAACATAATGAAATAATAGGAATTTTCCTATAGGGGGTAAATGTATGTTGAAAAAATTGATTTCATTATTCAGTGTTTTAGCTTTACTTTTGTTAGCGGCGTGTGGGCTTAATGGAGGAGGCTCAGCAAATCAAACGGCAACAGATAGCAAAGAAGAGAAACCATCGAGCGGTGAAAAGAAGGAGCTTGAGTTTTGGTATATCGATTCTGGGGAGAAAGAAAAAGTTTATTT